>DASQID010000097.1:0-9988 GCA_035631775.1 Acidobacteriota bacterium | reverse complement strand
GACGCGTCCATCCTTGGCAACTTCGATTACGCCGAATTCCGAGGCCAGCCTCTTCGCCATGGGAATGGCGGCAACTGTCACATCCGCGCCTTTCTCGTTGTGGAATTCTATCATTTCACGGATGTTCATCCTGTAGATGTGGTCGGCGCTGAATACGAGGACCAGGTCTGGCTCGGCACGCTTGATCAGATCGAGGTTCTGGAAGATTGCATCTGCGGTGCCCTGGTACCAGGTGTCGCCCGGAGATCTCATCTGCGCCGGCACAGGAATGATGAACTGATGGGGGAGCAGGCTGCCGAACTGCCAGCCGTCCTGCAGATGCTGCAACAGAGATTGACTCTTGAACTGGGTGAGGACGTACGCGGAATAAACTCCGGAATTGATCAGATTACTGAGAACGAAATCGACAATCCTGTATTTCCCGCCAAAGGGGACGGCCGGTTTCGCACGATTCTTGGTGAGCGGGTGGAGGCGGGTTCCCCTTCCTCCCGCCAGCACCATTGCCAGTACGCGACGATTCATTCTTCACTCGCAGGAACGCCAGATGAATCCAATAATCTTCTTCTCCTGAACAACCTCCTGAGTGCGGGCAAGATTCAGACCTCCGGAAGAAGCGCCCGGCTGGGAGATATTTTACTCCTAGATTATTAGTCTAAATTCAAGTTTGTGCCGTTTCTGTGACCATTCTTACTTAATCCGGTTTATTGGTGAGCGTTCGCGCCTCCGCGTCTTACCTGCGGCATTTCAAAAGGCCAAACCGCTAAGAGTAAATTGGGGACGCTCACCATTTTTCACCGGCCTTCACCTACGAAATGACGATGTAAGCAATGAAAAATGGTGAGCGTCCCCAATTTACTTGCTGCGGGACCTCAATCAAAAACAGTCGGACAATCGGGGTTGGTCAGTGCGGCAAATGCGTCCTGAACATGACGGGGCTGGGTTCGCTCGCTGGAAAATATTGCGGGAATCTCCGCCCGAGCAAAGAATGCCACTTCGGAGGTTTCGTCGCTGGTTCTGGCTTCTCCACCGATCAGGTCGCACAGAAAGACGATCTTGTAGGCATGGAAAACTTCAAGCGGGCCCGTGCGGTTGGCGTCATAGACGCCGATAACTTTGCGAGCTTTCGTACGAAAGCCACTCTCCTCCAGTGCTTCGCGTTCGGCCGCCTGTGAGGGCACGTCTCCGACATCAGCCCAGCCGCCCGGCATCGTCCAACTGCCATCGATGCGCTCGCGCACAAGCAGCAACTTGCCGTCCTGGAAGACAGCCGCACGCACATCCACCTTGGGTGTGGCATAGCCGATCTGCGCGTGAAAGGCATCCAAGAGCGGCCCGGACTCGACTCCGGAGCATTCACCAATGATCTCAGCGGCAACGTCCATGAGGCGACGGCTGCGTTCCCGCGAGTAATCGTCCTGCGCGAAATGGTATTCCGTTTGCGCGAGGGCCTGTATCTCTCGTGCCCATTCCAAGAAACGAGGCGGCTTTGCACTTTTCACATGTCCTCCTCAGCGCGTACCATCCGCCGGAAGTTGGGAGTCCGAAATCCTGGAGGTCCCTGTCGGCTCCCAAATCAATTCCGCCCTGCACACATCAGTGCCGTCGATGCTCCTCTGCACAGTGTGTGCGAATCGAAGTTCTTCCACATCCGCTTTTCGGATGATTACCGAATCATCCTCACCCACCTCGGCAAGAAAATTCAGGGCGATGCTGCGGAGCCGGTACGCCCGGTGAAAGTCGATTGGATAGGTATCGAGTATCCATCGGGTATAGGCTGCATTGTTGACGTGGTCATTCAGGTCGAGATCACTGTATCGAACCTCGCGCCCTGCACCGGCATCGACAACCGAGATGGCAGCCAGCCTGGGAGCTTCCATCTCAAGGGCGCGATGCCTTGGAAATTCCGATATGGATTCGAGTATCGGCTCGATACGCTGTGGCCGCCGCGACTGCAGGTCGAGAACCAACCATCCCGTGGTCGCACCCAATAGTCTGCCTCCGTTTTGGTCCAACATCTCGAAATCGCGCAGGGCGAGCAGCGATACCGATCCGCAAGGCCATGTGCGGAGAAGCACCGTTTCTCCCCATTCCGGATAGGAGTCCACAACGACCATCATACGCGACAGGACCCATACCTGATTTCGTGCGAGCAGGTGCGAGTATCCACGCCCGAGGTGTTCCGCATGGTTCCAGGCGGCCTCTTGAAAGTACCTGAGCAGGCTTTCCATGGTAAGTCTCCTGGAGAGATTGACGTCATAGGAGTGGATCAGAAGCTGCTCTTCCCAGTATCCGTTGTTCTCACGGCCTTGTCCCCGAGACATGAAGATGCTCCTCAATATACAGCTACAAGCAGTCTAGAACAGGGGACGGGCACCAGCCCAAATAATTCTTCGAAGTATACTTGTCCCGCCCTTTCAGGGCTCTCCTGCTATTCGCGTCACATTCCCAGGGCTTGCGCCCCGGGCTTTCCCTGGCGCGCCCCTGCGGGACACTGCGGGGCTTGGATTCCGGAGCCGCGAAGCGGCGAGACAGATGAGCCCAGGGCGCAAGCCCTGGGACTGCGAGGCGCTTCTCGGAGAGCCCTGTAAAGGTGAGACGTTTCTTCTCGTTGACTTCGCTAACCTATGCCTCCCCAGAAGGCCCAGAAGGCGAAAGGTTTGCACGATCCTTCATGGGGACGCTAAAATGGATCTCTACTTCTTCCACCTGTCAAGCGAGGCATTAAGCTGATGCTGTCTCAGAAGAATAAGGAGGCCGTACCCGGTTCAGTTACCGGCGCAATTCGTATTATTGCCGCGGCAATTTTCTGGCTGGGGGCCTCCCTTGCTTCCCAAAGAAATGCGGAGCCGATCCCAGTCAATTATGACGTGCTAAGCGGCTATACCGTCGTCAGCCGATTCGAGCGCGATGCCTCAGCGTCCTTCTTGGTCATCGAGGACCAGACGCAATTCGATCGTACCTTCGAGGCTGCGGCGGTCATGAACGACGGCTCGAACCGACTCCCGCCGCGAGCCTTCGAATCGAGGATCGTCGTCGCCGCCATCAAGCGGGACAGCTACATCTGGAGTTATCAGGTAGAGGAAGTCTCCTGCAGCCAGGATATATTGTACGTCCATTACAGGCCCGCTCTCGAAGATGGTGGTTCCGCGAAGTTTGCCTCCGCGCTCATCATCTCGGTTGAGAGGCAGAAGTACTCCGGCGTCGTCTTTGTCGAGAACGGCAAGATTGTCAAGAGGCTGAAGATAAAGATGTGAGATCAGGCTTCGATCACATCAACCTGCACGCTTTCTCAGTTCCTTGTCGACCCAGAAGATCGCGCTGCTGCCCTCGCTTATGCTCTTCAGCTTTTCCAGCGTTTCGGTCACCCGGGCTTCTTCCTCGACCTGCTCCGAAATAAACCACTGCAGGAGAATCTGCGCGGCATAGTCCTTTTCCTCAAGCGCGACCTCGTACAACTTGTGAACCTTTTTGGTCACCTCTCGTTCGTGCGCCAGAGTCTTTTCGAAGACATCGCGGGGCGATTCGAATCCTGCGGGCGGCTCGTTGATGCCCTTGATCTGCGGCTTGCCGCCCCGATCAACCAAATGCTCGAAGAGCTTCATGGCATGCCCATGTTCCTCATTCGCCTGAATGCGCATCCAATGCGCGAAGCCTTTGAGATTGACCGACTCGCAGTAAGCAGCCATCGAGAGATAGAGGTTCGAGGAGTACATTTCCTCCTGTATGTGAGCATTAATGGCTTCCAGTATCTTCTTGCTGATCATCGTGCACTCCTTTGGAATTCGGAATCGTGTTTGAGCAAATTCTGATCCCAATCTCACTGTCTGTCAAAAATGGTCCCCATCAAGCAGAGCGCAGACGGCGGCAGGCAGCAAATGGACTACCGTGTCGTCGGAGGACTTTCTGCTGTCGGGCGTTCAAACCTATATCTGTGAGTAGGCCGTTGGGCGCAAGAATATGATCGTTATAGCCGAAACCGTATTGGCATAAGCTGGCTCGGCACTCAACTTCTTCCACCCCTCAGAGCCTCCGAAATCCTGCCAGATCTTGTCGCGTGCTGCCATGTCCTGATGGACGGTCATGTACATGAGGTTTGGCTGCCGTCGGCCGATCAGAGTTTGCCCGAAGAAGACCGGCCTCAAGCCGACGCTATCGAATAGACCGATCTCGCCACCCTCGTTGAACATCTCGATCTTCTTGAGTGCGGCCGTCTCACTGTGGCTTTCGTAGGTGCGTAATTCAAAGATGCGTGATTTGTTCGCCGCCGTTTCAGCCGGGATTCGCAGATGAGGCACGTTCTTAAAAGCCCACAGCAGCGAAGTTTCATACCGGGTGTACGCGGGATTGTCTATCGACGTGCCCAGGTAATCGGCCCCAGCTTTTCGGTACTCGGCGTCCGCTGCGAGTTTTGCCGGGGCTGCTATGAAGGACTCCAGATCAGGATACGGGATGAGGACATAGAGCATCAGGGCGTTGCTCCCGGACACGACGCCAAACACCCCGACCGGCTTTATCCCCATGCGATTCCAGGCCGGAATTGCCGCTTTCGCCAGATATTCATTCAGGACGCCCTTCCGGTTCCCCGTCGGCATCTCATAGGTCCGGAGTTCATAGAATTCTCGCTGATTTTGTTGAGCGAGAGCCAGCCTGCCCGACAAGGCGGATACGGCTGCGGTACCTGTCAGGGCAGATGTCTTTAGGAATTCCCGTCGTTTCATGATTTTCACCCTTCTGGTCAGTTACAGGTTTTCTTCGTCGCAGGCTGTGGGAGAATATCACCAGCTTTGGCGGGAAACGCAAGAAGATCTGCAACAAATTTCACGAATGACATAAACCCCCGATAGATCATTTCGTGAGATTCGTGCGATTCGTGGCAGATTTTTGGCGGCTGCGCCAGGTCTCGAGCCATGTGCTTGAATTCACTTGCTCTTTGTTTCGCCGGGGGATAGAAACACCTTGAGATCAAGCTTGCGGATACTCAAATTCCCAACCGCTTATCGTCAAACGGAGGTAGCCCAAGTGCTTCAATCACTGAAGAACATCTGGAAGCTGAACGCAGAAAAACTCAGCCGCCGCGAGATGTTTCGCAGGTGGCCTCTTTTCGCTCTCCCCGCGCTATTCTCCGGCAAGTCGTTCGCGGGTCGCGCGGCGGGAAAGGAATTACGCTTGGGACAGGATGTCTACCAATCCATCGGCGTGCGGCCGCTGATCAATGCCCGGGGAACCTTCACGATCATCAGCGGTTCCCTCATGCTGCCCGAAGTGCGAGCCGCCATGGACGCCGCGGCTCAGCATCACGTGCATCTGGACGAATTGGCCGATGCGATCGGAGCTCGACTGGCAGAACTGACCAAAGCGGAGTGGGGCATGGTAGCCTCCGGTTGTGCCGCAGCCCTGACCCACGCCACGGCCGCTTGCGTGGCCGGAGGAAATCCGGACCTCCACGTCAGGATCCCGAATCTGCAAGGCTTTTCGAAGGACGAGGTGATCATCCCGAAGCACTCTCGCAACGTCTATGACGCGGCTCTCCGGGCCGTAGGGGTGCGCGTAATCGAGGTCGAAACGATCGCTGAGCTGGAGTCGGCACTGGGCCCACGGAGCGCGATGATCTATATCCTCGCCGGTCCACAGGCAGATAAGAGTCCGCTCAACACACGGGCTATCGCACAGATTGCCCAGCCTAAAGGCGTCCCAATTCTGGTTGATGCCGCGGCTGAGATTCTGACCGTGCCTAACGTGCACCTGGAAAATGGCGCCACCCTTGTGGGATACAGCGGCGGCAAGTGTCTGCGCGGGCCTCAAAGCGCCGGCTTATTGCTCGGGCGCAAGGATCTTGTGCGCGCTGCCTGGGTCCACAGCGCTCCGCACCACGGATTCTCGCGCTCGATGAAGGTGGGCAAAGAAGAGGCCATGGGGATGCTCATGGCCGTCGAGATGTGGGTGAAGAGGGACCACCAGGCCGAATGGAACCGATGGCTTTCGTGGCTCAATCACATAGCCAAACGGGTGTCAGCCATCGATGGAGTCACTACCTCCATAGAACAACCTTCCGGACTTTCCAACCGCACTCCGTCGCTCATGATTCGTTGGGACCGGACTCGGCTCGGCGTCAGCGGGAGAGCGGTGGCAAAGCAACTCCTTGATACCGATCCTCGAATCGCCACCCCAGGTGGAAGGGGCGGAAGCGGCGCAGAAACGGGAATATCGATCACGCCCTACATGATGGCTTCCGGTGAGGAAGTCATCGTGGCCGACAAGCTCTTTGCCTTGCTTTCCAACCCCCCCAAGCAGGAGGCTACTGAGCCCTCGAATCCTCCCTCTGCCGACCTGAGCGGGCGATGGGATGTGCGCATCGAATATGTCGCTAGCAACTCCAATCACACGTTGCATCTCAGACAACTGGGCAATCGCATCGATGGCACTCACCAGGGAGACTTCGTTTCGCGCGATCTCTCGGGCAGTATCGAGGGCGATGTGGTCCAGATGGTCAGCACATATACCGAACGGCACGGCGATTCGCTGATGTTCAACTTTTCCGGCAGAGTCTCCGGAACCGAGATGTCGGGGACACTCAATATGGGAGAGTATCTGGGCGCGAAGTGGACCGCGAAGAGACACGAGTATCGAAAGGACTGACCTATGTCAATGACCTCCATCTTTGCAGCCAGCCTGTTGTTGATCGTCGCATTGCCGGGAGTGGCTACCGCTCAGAAATATGACTTGCTCTTGAAAGGCGGGCACGTCATCGATCCGAAAAATCAGATCAGCTCCGAGCGCGACGTGGCCGTTGCCGGAGGCAAGATCGCGGCAGTCGCCGCCGGAATCGATCCCGCCGAAGCACTCAAGGTGGTAGACGTGTCCGGACTCTATGTAACGCCCGGCATCATCGACATACACACACACGTTTACACCGGCACGGGAGAGCGCGGTTCCTACGCGGGCGACAACAGCGTCTATCCGGATGGGTTCGCCTTCCGCGTCGGCGTCACCACCGTCGCGGATGCCGGCGGAGCAGGCTGGCGTAACTTTGAGGACTTCAGACAACGCGTCATCGAGCGTTCGAAGACGCGGGTGCTGGCCTTCCTCAACATAGTAGGCAACGGAATGCGCGGCGGCCCAATAGAACAGGATCTCGCGGACATGGAAGCAAAACCCACCGCGGACATGGCGCTCCGCCACAAGGGCTTGATCATCGGCATCAAGACGGCACACTACGCTGGTCCGGAATGGGCCCCCGTCGAACGAGCTGTGGAGGCAGGAACATTGGCGGACATCCCGGTAATGGTCGATTTTGGAAGCAATCGGCCCGAACGGCCGATGAGCGAGCTGGTGACGAAAAAACTCCGCCCTGGGGACATTTATACTCACGTGTATTCAGGACTTCGGAACGAGCAGGTCGAGTCAGGGAAGGTGAATCCCGCGCTCAGGGTGGCCAGGAAGCGTGGGGTGATCTTTGACGTCGGACACGGCGGTGGGAGTTTTTTGTGGCGGATCGCCGCACCGGCCATCCAGGAAGGATTTCTGCCTGATTCAATTTCCACTGACCTGCACATAGGCAGCATGAACGCAGGCATGAAGGACATGTTGAACGTCATGGACAAGTTTCTGGCAATGGGATTGACTCTGGAAGATGTCATTCTCCGTTCGACCTGGAATCCAGCCCGTGAAATCAAGCAGGAGCAGCTGGGTCACATGTCGGTGGGGGCGCCGGCCGA
Source organism: Acidobacteriota bacterium (assembly GCA_035631775.1). GTDB lineage: Bacteria > Acidobacteriota > UBA6911 > UBA6911 > UBA6911 > DASQID01. Next base: position 2,273 of record DASQID010000097.1, on the reverse strand, counting down.
TGTTGCCGTCTTGCGTCTGGAGAAGGGTAAATTCGGCTTTGTGGATATGTACGGGGCGCGGATGGACGGCACACAGAAGCTCACCTGCGAGCTGACACTCCGGGAGGGAAAAGTGGTCTACGACCTCAACGGGATCACTCGGCCTGAGTGGAACGCACTGCCGAAGGATTACAGACAGACGGGAGATACCCGCTGGGACGCGGTTTCTCCTCGCCCGAGGGCAAAAGGCACCAACTAGAACACCCACTTTGCTCCTTGGCGGTGGCTCTTGAGTGCCACCGCCAAGGCGCCAATTTTACTCGGAGCGGGTTCTGGCAGCGATGAACGACGCCCTCACACGCACCTCATTCTTCTCAATCCCCGAATTCGGCATCAGGCAGGTGCGAACCCCAGGACCTTTCGTGAAGAATTCTTTGTAGATTTCATTGAAAGGCGCATAGTCGTTGATATCCCGAAGATATACGTGACCCGATATGACGTCCTGGAGTTTGAGTCCCGCCTCAGTGAGTATGTCCGTGTCGCTTTGAGCCATCCTGCGGACCTGCTTCTCCAAACCGTCGGGCAGATTGCCCCCAACCGGATCAAAACCGGTCATCCCTGAGATATAGAGCGTGTCCCCAGCCCACACTGCGGGACTTGCGGCGGCGGCCTGCTCATCGGGACCGTATTTCACCGCTGCCGGACGGACCACCCTGCGGCCGGCAAGATCCGTGGTGGCAATGCACGTAATCTCCACATGGGAGTCACCCGGAATCCAGTCGACGAAGACGGTAGCCCGGGCAGGTTCGTTCCCGTGTTTAAAGAACTCGCTGTAAACCTTGTTCACGGTCACGTAGTTTTCATATTTGTCGATAAAAACGTTGCTAAAGACGACATGCTGGAAATCGAGACCCGCCTCTTTCAGAACTGACTCGACGTTGCGCATGGTCTGACGCACCTGCTCCTCGAAGGTGGCGGGATGCGTACCGTCAGGCAGTTGATCGCCTTTGCCGGAGATGTACAAAGTGCTTCCGGCCAAAATTCCCTGGCTGTACGGCCTGCCCGTGGGCTGCGTGCCGATCTGTTTCACCTCAGAGGGATCAGTGTAGGCAACGCAGGTTATCTCCACTCGGGAGTCGCCCGGAACGTTCGGCACACCGAGTGTCGTCCGGGCGGGCGGTCTGTTGGGAAAAAACTCTCCGTAGACCTCGTTGAATTTGGCGTAGTTTTGTGGATCCTCGAGGTAGCACTGCGCGGCCACTACATGGCTCAGATCGAGACCCCCCACTTTGAGAGTCTTCTCCACCTCAGCGAGGCAGTTCCTCACCTTGTTGGGGAACTCTTCGTTCGGACGATAATCACCTTTCCCCGCGATGTACACCGTCTTCCCCACGATGAGGCCGGGCGCAAACAGTCCTGTCGGTCTCGACCCATCTTTCGTGAGAAACTTCTTCAGCGGAAGCTGCTGCGATGAGACCTGGACACACACCACTCCGATAATTCCGAAAACGAACACGCTGCACAGCGCTCTCTTCATATTAGGTCTCCTTGCTTTTCTTGTAGTCCTTGAGTCTTGGAGGTGGCTTTGCAAAAACGCCACCTCCAGGACTCATAGGCTCAAAAACTCTCAGATGGGAACAGCGTTAGCTTTGATGTATTGGTCCAGCTTTGATTGTCCTTCCGGAATCCGCTGGTCCACGTAGTAAAAGGCCTCTGCGTACTCGAGGCCGTATTGTCCACCCAGGCCCTTGTATTCGTCGATCAGAAAATGCCGCACATACTCACGATCCGCAGTCTGGTCGTCGTTGCCTAGAATCGGAAGGCGCTTCCCCTCCAAGGCCAATCTTCTTCTGAGCCCCGATCCATCTCCCCCGCCCCCTTGGGATCTGCATTCTACAATCGCTGCGATTTTCCGATCGATGGTGTTGCCGATGTCCACGACGCGATTATATGGCTGCCCCTGTCTGGCGACAAAATAGTAGCGTTCTTTGACAGTGTGGGGCTCCAATCCAGCCTCCTTGTGTTCGGGGTAGTCATTGCCCATCCCGGACATCCAACAGGCCTCTTCTGCGGCACGCCCGGTCACCCAATGATCCGGATTTTCTTCGCCGTGCCCCCATGGATTGAATGTGAGGACTGTATCGACCTTGAGATGGCGGAAGAGAAATACGAGGCGAGATCTAAGTTCCTGGGTCGAAACCTCATTCAGATCGTGGTTGCGATAGTAGAAGTCAAAAACATCGGCAATCCCGAGCGCCTTTGCCATCTTGAAGTGCTCGGTTTCGTTGCTCTTG
>DASQID010000096.1:0-2527 GCA_035631775.1 Acidobacteriota bacterium | reverse complement strand
GCACCGGCAGCGCCCTCACCACCCTCACCGTCCCCTGAGCCCACGACGTGGCCGAGCTTCCTTCAGGCGGCTTGGTCGCGCGGTGCCCCTCCAGCCACCTGCAGAATCGTGACCGGCACCTTGAGCGTCCGGATCTTGCCGGTCTTCGTCTTCACTCGTATCACGACGCCGCCCTCCTCGGGAAACGGGTCCGATATCACCTCAAACTGCTGGCCGTACACCCGGATAAGGGCGGAAGGAAAATAACCAAGATGCTTCACGCGCGCACAGACTTCTATAAGAGAGCTACTACTAGGGCTGGTGGTGGGCATAACCTTACATTATACCGCTCGCCGGGACGGCAGCAGTGCGGGCCGCAGCGCTGCTCTCAATGCGCCCGTGCATCCGCAGAAGCGTGAGGGGAACCTTTTGCCGCTGGCAGAGTAAGGTCAATCCGGTCGGGCTCGCTCCAGCGGGCCTTGCCGTCCTGTAGTTCCAGTTTGCGCATAGTTACGGTGATCGCGGAGTCCTGGACGTCGACACGAAGGTAGTGATAGTTGATGCCTCCGTCCTGATAGGCGTCGCCCGGGACGTGCTCGATGAGGTAGGGGCGCGCTCCGCCGCCGCCGGTGACGAAGTAGGTTACGCCGCCGTGCTCGTGGCGCTCGTAGTTGTGGACGTGGCCCGAAAAGACGACGAAACGGGCGCGACTGTGTGACTGGGCCTCTTCGAGAAGCCGCGCCAGATTTTGCTCTGACGTTCGGGCGGAGTGCCCGCCGCCGATCCTATTGTCGGAGGAACTGGTGTACGGCGGATGGTGCATCACCAGGACAACGAACTGCACGTCGGGAGACAGCTTCGCAACCTTCTGGCGCAGCCAGTCACCCTGCGGGCCAGAGGTTTCGTCCTGGGAACTGTCGAGGGCAAGCAGCAGCACCCGACCGGCGCGCATGGAGTAGTAGCGGCTGTGCTCCAAGTCAGGGAAACGCTGGAAGTAGTTGTCTAACGCGACCTTCTCATCGCCCTTCAAGTCGTGATTGCCGAGAGCGGGATAGACGGGTATCTTCCGTTCCCGCCAGATGGCAGTTTCCTCATCCCAGACCTTCCAATCGCTGGCATGGTCGCCTCGGTAGGCGATATCGCCGGTGATGGAGACGAAGGCCGGCCTTTCCGCCGCCATTGCTTGCACAAGGGCCTGACGTACCTGCGGGTTGACCGCCTCGGTGTTCCCGGGATCGGTGAAGCGGGTGTCACCATAAACCAGGAACCGCGAAGGTGATTTCACGTTGAGTTGCAGGTCAGCCGGGGACGGCTGTGCGCTCGATTGCCTCGCGCAACAGACCAGGACAAACAAACTCGCAGTTGCGGCGAAAACTACTACGGCGCGCTCCAGTCCTGCGGGTCGCAGGCTCATGAGGGAAATCCACACATCAGAATTGGAGCCAAGGTCATACTTCTATCTTCCCACAACGAGCACTTCGAACTGTCCCGCCTCGGCGGTGGAGAGATAAAGGCGCTTCTTGACCTGGTCGAGCGCCATCGTCTTCGCACGCGGGGCCGTCTGAATCGTCTGCACGGCTGTGTATTTGTCCGGAGAGTCCTCGTGGATCACGTTGACGGTCCCATCTCCATTCGAGAAGAAGACGAGTTCATCTTCGGGATCGAAGGCTGCCGCGTCCACGTGGTCGCCGATGGGCAGCGTCTGAACAACTTTACCCGTCTCTGAATTGACGATGGCGGCAACCTGACTGCGGCAACCAATGAACAGCCGGTGATTCTTACAGTCGATCGCCATCGCGGTCGGAGTTTTGCAGGGATTAAGCGGCCACCTGTCGAGAACCTTCAGGTTCTTTGAGTCGAAGACCACGACCAGGTTCTCCTTTTCGAGATTCACGAAGACTTTGCCACTGCCGTCAGCGGCACCAGATTCGGGTCCGCCTCCGAGGCCTACCGTTCCCTCAACCTTTCCGTCGGCTGGGTTGATGGCGGTGGCGCTGTTGCCATCGCCGTTGAACACGAACACACGCTTCGAGGCGGGATCGTAGAGGATGGCATCGGGTTTGTTGCCGGTGGGTATCTCGCCGAGGATCTTCAACGTTTTCGAATCGAACATGGTTGAGGTATTCGATTTACCGTTGCTGGTAAAGCCGCGACCGACCTCTGGCACGAGTGCGATGCCATGCACGCCGCTCGTGTCGGGAATCTGGCCAACCAGCTTCTCTGTATCGAGATCCATGACTTCGACGAGCGTTCCATGCGAGACGTAGAGTCGTCGCGTTTCCGAGTCCACCGTCAAGTAGTCCCAGCCACCCTGGCCGGCGATCGGAACCTTCTTCACAACGCGATAACCTTCCGCGGCTGTGGCAACACAACAATAGAGCGAAACGATTGCCAGTGCTGATGCCGTGCGCGCAAGTCCGGTCATTACTGAACTCCTAAGTTTGGCGGGACAATTCGTCACTATGGTCCTGACACACGTCCCTTGGCTGGGCACTCGAACAGCATCGTCAGGCCCACTGCTACCTGGGCTCATTCGAAAGCGTGTAGC
>DASQID010000095.1:0-13292 GCA_035631775.1 Acidobacteriota bacterium | reverse complement strand
GGTTGCCCGGGGCTACTGGCTTGCCCCCCTCCGGGGGGCTTCGTCAAGCCACCGGCTTTGCGGGTGGTAGCTGATAACGAGGCTCGGATGAAGTACAAGATTCTCGTAATTGATGACGAGGAAGCCGCCCGCTATGGCATTCGAAAGGCCATTCAGACCAAGGAGAATCTCATTCTCGAGGCACCCGATTTGCGCTCGGCGCGGTTCACGATCGATAAGGAAAACCCCGATCTGCTTCTGCTGGACGTGAACTTGCCCGACGGTTCGGGCCTCGACCTGCTCAAGGAGTTGTCTGCCCGGCCTCGGCCTCCAACTATCATAGTCATCACCGCACACGGCTCAGAGCGGCTGGCGATCGAGGCGATCCGCTCCGGAGCCTACGAGTACCTGTCGAAGCCGTTCGAAGTGGATGAACTCCGGCTTCTCGTGCGCAACGCGCGCGAACGCGCCCAGTTGGCAGAGGAAAACCGTGCGCTGCGCGAGGAACTCGGCCGCGAGGGGGGATTCGGCGCGATGATCGGCAACGCCCCCCCCATGCAAAAGATCTTCGAAGTGATTGAACGCGTCGCGCCTACCGATGTGACCGTTTTCATTCAGGGAGAAAGCGGTACCGGCAAGGAACTCGTGGCACGAGAGATCCATCGCAGGAGTGGACGCGCCTCCATGCCCTTTGTGGCCGTCAACTGTGCCGCCCTCCCTGATTCATTGATTGAGAGCGAATTATTCGGCCACGAAAAAGGTGCCTTTACCGGCGCAATCGCCAGACGTCGGGGCAAATTCGAGCAAGCCGATGGTGGGACAATCTTTCTCGATGAAATCGGAGACATGGCGCTGGCGACGCAGGCCAAGATCCTGCGCATTCTGGAAGAACGGAAGTTCGAGCCTCTCGGCTCCCACGAATCGCATGAGGTCGATGTCCGGATTGTCTGCGCCACGCATCGGGATCTGGGGGCGGCCATCGCGGCTTCGGAATTCCGTGAGGATCTGTACTATCGGATACACGTGGTGCGCCTGGAACTGCCGCAGCTCCGGGAGCGTGTCGAGGATATCGAGCCGCTGGCCGAATACTTCGGCAGAGTGTTTGCGGAAAAGTACCACATTGCCTGGGGTGGCTTTACGGACGCCGCGCGGGCGCGCCTGCTCGACTATCCATGGCCGGGGAATGTGCGTGAGCTGCGCAACATCGTCGAACGATCCATCGTCTTGAGCATCAAGGGTCCCATCGACGTTGCGGATCTTCCTGCCGAGCTGCTGTCGGTAGAGCAGAGAGGACCTGCAACCACCCGGCCGGATGACCTCTGGCAGCTCCCCTATGAGGAAGCGCGGTCTGCGTTCGAGCGGAAGTATCTGTTGGATGTACTGGATCGGCATGGAGGCAACATCAGCCAGGCTGCGGCTGCCATCCGGATACACCGCCAGACTCTACAGTACAAGCTGAAGCAGTTGGGCATTCGCAAATCCTGGTCCGAATGAGATCCTTGGCAGGATCCGCCGTTCCTTCGGTCGTTGTGCAAGATGATATTTTGCGGCCGGCGCCCTGGAAGGGCGACAGAAAGTGCCGTCATGCTCAGAAGCTCTGTCGCCCCTTATCGGGGCTGTCGAGGAACGCTGACACCAAACCCCGGGCTGCGCTACGCTTGCCCGGGGCTACTGGCTTGCCCCCCTCCGGGGGGCGTCGTCAAGCCGCCCGCTCTGCCGGTGGTGGCTGACTAATCTGGAACTGCAAACTTGGGGACTGTCATGAAAATAGTCATCATCGCCAACCCTGTGGCCGGACGCGGTCGCGCCTACAAAATTATTCATAACCTGGTTGAGCACTGGCCGCACAGGGACTGGGAGTATGAATTCCTCTCGACACGCTGCCCGGAACACGCAGGGGTTCTGGCAATGGAACAGCTCTCCAATCCTCCCGACCTTCTGGCGGTGTGTGGCGGGGACGGGACTCTCCATGAGGTTGTCTCTCGAGTTCCCGATCCGCCGTTTCCGGTAGCCCTGCTTCCCGCAGGGACGGCAAACGTGCTGGCCCGCGATCTGGGACTGCCGTTCCACCCCGCCCGTGCCCTGGAGGTGGCCCTGAAACGAGCTGTCCGGCGCGTGGATCTCGGCACACTCAAGGCAAGAGCGGAGCATTCCTTTATCCTGATGGCGGGCATTGGTTTTGATGCTTATGTCGCTTCCAGGGTCCGCCCCGCCGTAAAGCAGAGACTCGGAATGTTCGCCTATGCCGCGTCCACGTTGCGTGCGCTCGCATCCTATGGATTTCCCGAATTCCATGTCTCCGCAGGCGGACAGGATTTCACCGCGACGAGCTGTCTGGTTGCCAATGCGAAGGGATATGGTGGCGGTCTGGTCTTCACCCCTATGGCTGACATGGGAGACGGACTCTTCGACGTCATTGTGTTGGAGGGGCGGCCGAGGCTGGGCTACATGCATTTCCTCTGGAATGCCTGGCGGGGGCGGCCAAAGCCCTACTCATGGATACGGCAATGCCGCGCCCCCAACGTGAAGATAACGGGACCAAAGGGACTCTGGGTTCAAGCCGACGGTGAATTGATTGGCAGCATTCCCCTCGAGATAGACATCAACCCAAAGGCCTTTCCTCTGGTCGTTTCTCAGACCTGAAAAGGCGCCTCTCGAAGACCGCCACGAATTTCCTTCGCGTCTTCGCGCCTCAGCGGTGGCATTTTAAAAAGCCACCGCGAAGACGCCAAAGCGCCAGGACGGGTCTCGTATCCTTGTCGAAGTGGCAGTAGCACGAAGTAATTGTGATTCTTCGTGCAATTCGTGAAATTTGTGGCAGATTTTACCCCTGAAGTCTCAGTGCGAAGCGAGCCGATTTCTCACTCGAGAGGGAGATGCCTGTGGCCGGTGAACAGACTTTGCGGGATCTCATTACGACACAGGCTCGACGTTTCGAGAGGTGGGTTTTTCTCGAGTATGGCGATCAGCAGTTCTCGTACGGGGCCGTGGACGAGCGGACGGACCGCGTCGCAACGGTGCTGAACCGGCTTGGGCTGAGACCCGGCGACAGGGTCGCGTTGCTCATGGGGAATCGCCCTGAATTTGTTTTCTTTCTTCTGGGCGCTCCCAAGATCGGAATGCTGGCCGTTCCGCTCGATCTGGCTTTCTCGCGTGAGGAGATGCTGTTCGTGCTGGAACACTCGGGCGCCTCAGCGGTGGTGACAGAATCTCGATTCCGCTCGCTGAAGGATCTGTTGCCCCGTGTTGCGCATTGGATTGAGGTGGACACCCCTGCCTTTGAAGCATCCCCCTTCCATAATCTCACGCGCGGCCCGATCCTGGGGTTTTGGCCCGATCTGGATCCGGAGGAGCCTGCCATCCTCTCCTACTCCAAGTCCGGATCCGGTTCATGGAAACCCACTGTGCTGTCTCACCGGAATCTCGTCAGCAACTGCATTCAGATGATGCAGCCCTTTCGCGTGAACGAGACCGATCGCTTTCTTTGTGCCGTGCCCCTCGGGTCCATGACCGCGACCGTGCTCCTGACCCTCACTCCGTGGGCCGCCGGCGGCGCCTGCATCCTCCGGGAGGCTTTTGCGCCGCAGATCCTGCGTGACATATGCGAGCGTCGGGCTACGGTCATCGCAGGGATGCCCCGACTCTACGAGATGATTGCCGGCATGCCGGATTTTGCGCAATGCGACCTGTCGTCATTGAGACTTGCTATCTGCAGCTCGGGGCCCGTGGGCGACCGGATTCGCCGTCAATTTGAGGGACAGCATGATGCATTGATCGTAGAAGGCTATGGCCCCGTGGAAGGCACATGCCTGTGCTGTGCGAATCCCTACACCGGGATTCGCAAGCCCGGTTCTCTCGGGCTTCCCCTGCCGGGGCTGGAATGCCGCGTCATCGGGCCGGACGGCCTGGAGTTGTCGACGGGGGAGACGGGAGAGATCGTCGTGCGCGGTCCGAATGTCATGAAAGGCTTCTACAGGGACCCTGAGGCGTCTGCGCGTGTGCTGAGAAACGGTTGGCTGCACACCGGGGATCTCGGCTGCACCGATTCAGACGGTTATTACTACCTCAAAAACCAAGAGTGAACAGAACGCTCTCCGCAGCGACCGATCTGATTATAATGCGTGAAATTCGAGGCGGGTTGCAGCCATGCTTAGAATCGCGATTCTAGGAAGACCGAACGTCGGCAAATCGACCCTGTTCAATCGGCTGTGCCGGACGCGCAAGGCCATCGTCGGTGATGAGCCCGGCATCACACGAGACCGGATCTACGGCAGCGTCAGCATTGGAGGCCGGACGGTTGAGCTTCTGGACACGGGCGGAATGATGCCGCAGGTGACCGACGTAATTCCCGTCAAAATTTTGGAGCAGGTCGAAGCGGCCATCGCAGAGTCGGACGTTCTGCTGCTGGTTGTCGATGGGCGCGCAGGCATCACCCCGGCGGATGAACAGCTGCTGCCGATGCTGCGCAGGTCCGGGAAGCCGCTCTGGGTGGTCGTGAACAAGCTGGATACCCCGGAAATGGAGTCGTACGCCGCCCCGTTCTATTCGATCGGCGCGGAAGAGGTGTTTCCGGTGTCGGCCGAGCATGACCGTGGACTCGGTTCGATTCTCGACGCCTTGGCGGCGCGGGCGGCGGAGCATGCGCCGGCCGAGGAGCAGGCTGCGCCGGAGGCTATTTCCGTTGCAGTGGTGGGAAGGCCCAATGTGGGCAAATCTTCGCTGGTCAACCGCCTTCTAGGCGTGCAGCGGTCTATCGTGAGTGAGCTCCCCGGAACCACGCGCGATTCGATCGACACGCTGCTCGAGCGCGACGGGGTGCGCTACCGCATCATCGACACGGCGGGCATCCGGCGCAGGGGCAAGACCGATGAGCGCACGGAACGGGTAAGCGTAATCATGGCGCGCAAGAACCTGGAACGCGCCGAGGTCGCGCTTCTGCTGCTGGATGCGGAGGAGGGTGTTACCAAGCTGGACGCCGCCATTGGCGGCTATGCTTGCGATTCAGGATGTTCCGTCATCATCGTGCTCAACAAGTGGGACAAGGTGGACAAGCAAGTGCAGAGCGTTGAGGAATTCTCCGATGCCGTGCGCCGCCGTACGAAATATTTGACCTATGCGCCCATCCTGACCATCTCGGCCTTGACGGGACAGCGCGTGTCCAGGCTTTTCGAGATGATCAACAAGGCGCATGCGGCGCGGCTTCTGAGGGTTCCCACTTCCGTACTTAACAACACGTTCGTTCCCGACGTGGCCGGCAGAATTGCGGCCTCTAATCCTTATCAGAAGCTCGGCATCCGCTACATCACCCAGGTGAGCTGCAGTCCCCCGACTTTTCTTGTTTTCACGGCCGGGAAAGAGCGTATTCACTTTTCGACCGAGAGGTTTCTCATCAACCAGCTGAGGGAGAATTTCGGCTTCTACGCGGCACCGATAAGGGTCGAGCAGCGCACGAAGAGACCGCGCGGTCGAACCGCGGCAAGTACCGGGGATTGACACCGATACGACTGCTCACTACGATTAGGCGGTTGAAGAATTGCAGCTGAAGTCTCGTCCGGATGAACATTATCTTTGACTGTTGATGTGAACAAAGACGACTTGAGCAAAGCAGTCCACGATGTTCATGGGGGCATGTCCTACTCGGATGCCCAGAAGATCGTCGACTTGATTTTGGACACGGTCAAGAGGCGCCTTGTCCGTGGGGAGAAGGTGCTTCTGAGCGGGTTTGGCTGTTTCCGTGTAGTGGTGCGAAAGGATCGGAGGGGGATCAATCCAAAGACGGGGGATTCCATCACAATCCCGGGGCGGAAGGCCATCCGGTTCAAACCTTCCAAATACCTGAAGTCGGTCTGATATTTATGCCGTTTACGCCAAGCAAGCTCTACTACAAGATCGGTGAAGTCTGCGATATCGTCGGGGTGGAATCACACGTCCTGCGCTATTGGGAAACCGAGTTTCCCGATCTGTCGCCTCCCAAGAACAGATCCGGCCAGCGCACCTACCGTCCGAAGGACATTGAATTACTGCTCCGCATCAGGAAGTTGTTGTACGAGGAGAGATTTACCATAGCCGGGGCACGGAAACAACTTGCGGCTGGGAAGGGAATCCAGCAGGCTCAGCCGGCTGGCCAGCCACGGCGCAAGAAGGCCGGAACACCTCCCCGAAAGGTGCGCAAGCAGCCTGGCGACCGCATTAGCGAGGTCCGGGAGGAACTCCAGAACATATTGACTTTGCTCGATCGCGAGTGATACTGTTCGGCTCTGCGGTCGGGACGTAGCGCAGCCTGGTAGCGCACACGCTTGGGGTGCGTGTGGTCGGTGGTTCAAATCCACTCGTCCCGACCATTTCCTGTTTATATCGTGCCGCTAATCCTCCTTACAAACGACGACGGGATCGAAGCCGAAGGCTTGAAGTGCCTCGAGGAAAGCCTGCAGGATGTTGCCGAGATCGTCATAGTCGCCCCGGACAGTGAGCGCAGCGCGGTGAGCCACGGCCTGACGATTGATCGACCCCTGACCCTCAAGAGCGTTCCGCCGAATCGGTATGTTCTGGACGGGACGCCTGCGGATTGCGTAATCCATGCACTGAAAAGCGTAGTGAAGGCGCCGCCTGATCTGGTCATTTCCGGGATCAACCGTGGGGCCAATCTTGCGGACGACATCATGTACTCTGGCACGGTCGCGGGTGCTCGGGAGGCTTCGAAGCACGGGATACCGTCGCTGGCGGTTTCGCAGGCGTACGACGACAGGCCGATCCACTACAAGGACGGTGCGAGGTTCGTGCGCAACTTCGTACGCACGCTGTGTCAGCAGAAGTTAAGCAGCCCCTTCTGCCTGAACATCAACTTTCCTGTGCGTCGCATCAAGGGTGTCAAGATCACGAGGCAGGGATGCCTGGCTCACTTCCCGCATTTCAATTATCTGGCCGGACAACTCGACGATGACCTCGGATCGGAGGCGGCGGATGTGCGGAAAAGGTCCGAGATCACGCTGGATTTTCAGGCCATTCAGGCAAACTACATTTCCATCACTCCTCTTCAGCGCGATCAGACGGATTATGCGGCAGCGCGATCGCTGATAAGGGAAGCCCCGCAGTTGTTCAAGGGCTTTCACATCCCGGGTTTTGGGTTGATCGGCTGAAGGAATTAAGTTACGATTTCGTGCTGATTTGGACGGGGCGTGGCGCAGTTTGGTAGCGCGTACGGTTCGGGACCGTAAGGTCGGAGGTTCGAATCCTCTCGCCCCGACCACCTTTCTTGAAATCTCATCCTTTAGAATCAATAGGTTGTGGACGCGGGCAGCCGAAAATCGGCTTCCGTGTGTAGTGGCCTGTGTGGTAACGCAAGACCTACCATACCGTAGGGACATCTTCCGCAAACGGAAGATTTCCCATATCGGGACATCGTGGGAGTTTCGGAAATTTCACTTCTAAGGTTATCGAGACTAATATAGTTTAAATTGGGCGGTCGGAAATGGCACGAATCGGCTTGAAGGGTAGCAGGCGTGGGATGTTCATTATTCAGACGACAGTTGTTTGTGTTGCACTGTTCGGTGTGGTGTCAAAGTCGTGCGCCGCGGAACAGAGCCAGGTCGACCAATTAATTCGTGAACTAGGAACATTCCCGGCATCTTTGCAAGGGGGCTTTCGTCCTGATTCCGTGGAGGAACGACGTCGGCGCGTGTACGACCAGCTCCGCGAACTTGATCAAGAGGCGATCCCGGCGCTCAGCCGCGGATTGGCCAAACCAGATGTCAAAGTCCGACGTGGCGTTGCCCTGTTTCTCGCCGCGGCGGGTAGTACATGGTACAACCAGGGGCGTACGCGCCTCGATATCCGTCCGTGTCTGCAGCCTCTTATAGCCGCGCTACAGGATAGTGATGGCCGCGTTCGCGAGTTGGCAGCGCAGGCGATCGAAAATATCGGTTCGGACGCAGCGGCTGCGGTTCCCGCTCTGATCAAACTGCTGGAAGATTCGAATGAAGGCTCACGTAATTGTGCATGTATAGGTCTGCATGGGATCGGTCCTGCGGCGAAGGATGCGCTTCCATCCCTGCGGAAGGCCCTCTCGGATCCCAGCCCAGATGTTAGGCGCTTTGCTGCCTGGGCCATCGAGAAGATCGAAGGTGGCAACTAGCCGTTGCAGCTAGACACTTTAGCCGACGAGCTGCGCAACAGCACCGAGCCAATTCGAAATCCAATGAGTGCCGTTCACGGCATACGCGGCCCTTGGCCTAAGCTCCTTTTTCAAACCTATCTCGGATTTCAAGGCCGATGTCTTGTCGGCCATCCCGAGATGTGACCTCGATTCAAACTCCCCAAACGGCAGATTTCTATCGGAAGGGCTCCGGCAGGAAACAATGCGGATTTTGCGGAGCCGACGGTCCGGAGCCCTTTCGATAGAGTCGTTTGAAGTGAGCCGCTGGCGCAGCGCCCGGCAGGGCGCGTCCCTATGGGTATTCTATCCGTGGCGTCGATCGAGAAAAGCGTGTCGCACGGTTAGGAATTAACTGCGCGAGGTGACAATGCGCGACAAAAGAGGCCTGAGGGTGGTTCGATGAGGCAGCATTTCCATGCAGCAACAGAGATTTTCGGTCGCCCAGGCACACTTCTGGCGATAGAGAGCAAGCAGGAGAAGCCGGGCAGCGTTGAAGTTCAAGAGCTATCAACAGCATATTCCATCCTAGACATGGCTTTGTGGATCTGAGCGGCGGTCAATCGCTCGATGATGCACATCACTCCATGGCAACGAGGGCAATGTGCAACGGGCGGTTCATCAGGCGCGGCCGTGGCAGTCGGCTCCTGATGTAATAGGGTCCGGCAAAGTGGAAGCAGTTCCCCGCGTCGACGGTTAGCAAGCCAGCCGAAATAGCGGATGCGCGGTCGACCCTTGGGCAATAGGTGCTGCAAGAAGCGAGACAAGAACTTCTCGCAGGTCAGAGTCATCGTGCGCTGCTCGTTGTTATGGGCGTGATCTTTCCATCGAGAGGTCACATGGGACTGATCGACTGAAACGATTCGATGGTTGGAAATGGCAACGCGGTGAGTATAGCGGGCAAGATACTGAAGTATGTGTTCAGCGCCTCCGAAGGGTGGCTTGGCATAGACGACCCAATCCTGCTCGTACAAGATATTCAAAAACGCTGCAAACTCCTCCCTTTTGGTTGGGGTTTGGCAATCGCCGTAGAAGCAAAGTTTGTTTGCGAGGTAAGCCTGCACCAATCCCGCCACGAACTTGTCACGAAAGACACTGCTCAGTACTTTCACAGGCAGGAAGAAACGAGGATGCGACGAAATCCAGCGGGTGTGATCGGGGGACAAACTGCCGCCGGGCACCACGCAATGGTTATGTGGATGTCGGTTCAAGGTCTGTCCCCAGGTGTGCAAGATGCAGAGAAAGCCGATCTCGACGCCGAGACGCTTGGGATCGGCAGCGACTTCTTGCTGCTCGGCAAGGTAGGGTATAGGTACGCCGAACTCGTCCATGTCGTAGTAACTGAACCAGATGGCAAGCGACACTATGGAATCTACACTGGTCAGCGATCCGGTGTCGGTCCCAGCAGGCAACTGCCTATGATTGTGCCCATGCTTCCCAAGAGCACGTACGCGGCGCGAACGCTGCTCGGAGCGTGGGGATACAATGCCCCTGAGCTCCGAAGGGTTGAGAGTCTCTTATCCCAGTCAGGATCCCTGTGGATTGAATTGCAGGTCGGAATCGGGGAGCTGCCTTCGATCAAGACAGATTGCAGCCTTGATTGTTTCGGCGCACAGATATTCTGGCGCGGAAAGCTCGTTTCAAACACCATACGGTTTCCATTCGCTGTGGCGCCTGCTAGTCAAAACAAAAGAGCCAAAAAGTCCGGTCCCTGAGGCGGCAAGTTGGCATGGTCCCTCAAGCGCGATCCTGACGGGCACGCAGGACGGCGGACGAGCGGATGGATCCGTTCACCGGTGCAAGTTTCCCACAAGGGGACTTCGCGGGACCTAAGTGACACTCGCATAAACTCTCGACCAACAACAAGCTGTTGCGGAATTGCCGATAGCCGGGATAAGTGGCGAAATCGTTTGGGCACGATTCGGTGATCGACCGGAATCGGCAGGAATCAGCTTCGGAGAAGCGGGACCATGCCTGCTTCCCGGCCCACAGAGCGAGCCCATCTTCGTCTCCACGAACAGTCTACACCTTGTCAGGTATGCCGGCTCCCAACCTCATCGCGCTTGCGATTCTATTGAAGCAGAATATTATGACTGTGAATTGACGACAAACCTTAACGAGGCATGGAACATGACGACTGAAGCGAAAAGGATTGAAGATCAGCTGCAACGTGCAGTGGAAGGAAGCGCATGGCATGGCCCTGCATTGTTCGAGTTGCTCGAGGGCCTGACCCCTGACAAAGCGGCGACGGCCATAGGGGGGACGCACACAATCTGGGAGATTTTGTCGCATATATCTGCCTGGCTGTCCGCTGCCCGGCGCCGTATTGAAGGAGAAGAAGTTTCGCTGACACAAGAGGAAGACTGGCCGGCCGCCGGAACGACAAATGAGGAAGCTTGGACTGAACTGCGTGGCCGGCTGGAGCGTGAGTATCAGCAACTGCTTGCTACCGTGCGTGCACTCCCGGATTCGGCGCTGGCCAGGAAAGTGCCTGGGAAGGATTACTCGGTGTATTTCCTCCTGCATGGTGTAATTCAGCATACGCTCTATCACGCCGGACAAATTGCGCTCGCGCGAAAAGCCCTCGGGTGAACGCCCCCTGGTCGGAACAGTGTCATCAATGCTGTGACCGTAGTCTAGCTCGGCGCATCTCCGAATGTTAACAACGCCAATCAAAAACATCGAAGGTGAGTCCGATCGATCAACTGAAACCGAAGACAACACCAATCCTGTGAATCATTTGCCTGCTCATCGGAGTATTACTCCCTCGAAACGGCTTCTGGGACATAACGCCACCGATCCGGCAGGCGATTTGTCGGCCGAAGGATTACTTCCCACATCGGGACTTCGTGGGAGTTATGCACTCATCGTAGTAAAATGTTGTCAGTTTGTTGGCAAAATGAAGAATATGAAAAGGGCAGCGATAGCGATACAGTGCGCCACTCTTTGGAGCTTTGCTCTCGGACTAGGCAGTGGACTTTTGGCGGCTGATCATCAGAAACCGTGTGCCGACGCCAGGATTTACTTCCAGAACGTGCTCCGTAGAATATAAGGAGCGTGGAGCCTGAAGTCGAAATCAGGGCCCCCCTGCCTGTGGTGGGTTGTCCGGAGTCTGCTTCATTGGATATTGACTCTCTCCAGAAGATCGTTCTTGCGATCGCGGAATCGGAAAGCGTGGATGCTGTCTTGCAGACGATCGTCTGCGGTCTCGCAGGCCAACCCGACGTTGCACTCAACCGCATTTGGTTGATCGAGCCAGGTGACATTTGCCAGTCCTGCGTCATGCGCAGCGCGTGCGCGGACCAAACACGCTGTCTTCACCTCGCGGCCAGCGCCGGCAATCCCCTAATGGATCGCGGCTGCAAGGATAACGCGCGGGAGGATTGGACCCGCATCAACGGTCATTTCCGGCGAATACCGCTGAACACTCCTTCGACGCTGGAACACATCCCGACGACGGGTTTACCGATCCATATCCGGGTTGCGGACGAGAGAAGCGAGCAACTGAGGTTTTTCCGGCCGGATTGGCTGGAAGCACAAAAGATCCGGAGTCTCGTCGGCCAGCCGCTCGTCTTCAAGAACGCAGTCCTCGGCGCACTTTCAGTTTTCAGCCGGACCGAGTTGAGTGAGCACGAAGTGCGATGGCTGCGCGCTATTGCCGACCATGCGGCGGTTGCGATAGGGACCCTGCAGACTGCAGGGCAAGCGGCTGCGCCCCATGCCAGTCTTGCAGCGATGGCGGAGCGATGGCGATCCGTCTTCGAGAAGTCGGCCATCGGCGTGGCGCTAACCGACGAAAACGGCCGGTTTCTGCACGTAAATCACGCATACGAAGAGGTCCTGGGTTATACGCAGGAAGAACTCCGGAAACTCTCCTTCTATGACATCACCCCGGAAGAATTCCGCGAATCCAACCGCGCGCTGGCCGCCGAATTGTGGGCGGGCAAATGCGCGCGGTACCAGTTCGAGAAGCCTTATCGACGCAAAGATGGGAGCTTGATCTGGGTGAGACTCCACGCCTCGATTGTTCCCGGCACAAAGAGCGTACCCCGCTTTGGTCTTGCGCTTTGTGAGAACATCACGGAGCGCAAACGGGCGGAGGAATCGCTGAGGAAGAGCGAGGAGCGTTGGCGGACGCTGCTCGAGATCAATAACGCCATCATCACGAACCTCTCGCAAGATGCGCTTTTGCGGTCGATTGCCGACACGCTCCTGAGAGTGGCGCCTTTCGACCGGGCCGCCTTGACACTCTATCAGCCTGATAAAGACGTCTTCCGATTTGTGGCGATTGAGGGGGTCCCCGCTTCCGGATACTTTCAGCCTGGCGTCGAAATCGGGCCGCAGGACAGCAGTGTGGCATGGGTGTTCCGGCACCAGAAGCCCATTCTCCGCAGCGACCTGGAAAAAGAGCAGGAGTATCTGAATGAGCGGCGTCTGGCCGCCGAGGGCATGAGGTCACACTGCGTGGTCCCGCTGATTGCGCGCGGGAAGAGCATTGGCACTTTGAACGTCGCCCATGGCACGCAGGGCCAGTATACCGCGGAGGTTGCAGAATTCCTTCAGGAGGTCGCGAACCAGGTGGGGCTTGCAATTGAGAACATGAAAGCCTACGAAGAAATCGCCGCGTTGAACGCCAAAGTTGCTCAAACAGCGGACCACCTTCGCACGCTTCTGGAGATCAATAACGCCCTGGTGACAAATCTGTCTGAGGATACGCTCCTATACGCCATTTCCGACGCGATCCGCCGAGTGGTGCCTTTCGACCGGGCCGCTCTGACACTCTATCTTCCGGAGACTGGTGTGTTTCGATATCTGGGAATGGAGAGCCGCTTGAGCTCGGATTATTTCCGATCCGGAACCGAGTTTGCTCCCAAATCGAGTGTCTCGGAGTGGGTTTTCGATCATCAGCAGGCTGTCGTGCGCGGGGACCTTGAAAAACAACAGCAATATGCCAACGACAGGCGCCTGGTCGCGGAAGGTCTCAGGTCTGACTGTGTCGTTCCTTTGATCCTGCGGGGAAGCAGTCTTGGCACCCTCAACGTGGGAAGCGTAGCAAAGAACCAGTACTCCCCGGCCGACGCAGAGTTTTTGCAGGAGGTCGCCAATCAAGTGGCCCTGGCCGTCGAAAACATGAGGTCGTATGAAGAGATCGCGGTGCTGAAGG
>DASQID010000094.1:0-5821 GCA_035631775.1 Acidobacteriota bacterium | reverse complement strand
CGTGAGCAGCGACTCACTTGCTTCTGCTGCAACGGAGATGCCTGCTCTTGCGGCCACCCTCAGGCGATGCTCCTTCAAGAAATAGTCGATGGTTTCGATGCGCAGTTTGATGGATCCGGCCGGCCGGTTCTCGTCGATATCCTTGAAAGCGAAGAATGGAGTTCCGGAACACTCGATGATCTTTTCCACAGTCGAGTATATCGGTGCATCGTGTCCGCATTTGAAATTGGACAACTCCACTGCGATCAGGTTGGGATGCCGCGCCGTGAACTTCGCCGCCCAGAGCTTGATAGCGCTGTTCGCGGAGAAGGTGTGCTTCCACACGTCGCCGATGTCTAAGGGGTGGCTGACAGTGCGCTGGCGGACCTCCTCGCCAAAGAGGCGATCAAGCAGGTCCTGGTCCAGTGGGAGCGTGCTCTGCGAGAAGACCGGATAACCTCGCTTTTGAAGCTCCTGGGGAATCCCGAGGCTGATGCCCGGATCGTGATGATAAGGCCTTCCTAGCAGGACGATTCCGACTCCGCCCTCCTTCTCCAGGCGGTCGATCACTTCCCGGCACTTACGCCGCACGTCACTGTCGTAGCGACGCAAGGCTGCGTAACCTTCGTGGATGGCACGGAGGTTCTCCTCCTTCGATAGTCCAAGGATGTCGCTCCAGGCGGAGAACATCTGCCGGGCCAGCAGATGCGGTCTGGAAAGATCCAGCAGAGGATTGACATAGAGAATGCCGTTTTCAGCGAAGACGTCTCTCTCCTTCGTAAATGCGGCCCTGACGACCTCGGGGGTAAGCGCAGTTGTCGGACACGCGTTTGTGGCAAGGACGCAGACGAGCGGGCTGAGCAGAACGTCGAACATCGGTAGGAAGATGCAGTCGAGCCGCCGGGCCCGATGCTTGGCATAGATGAGATTGTGGACATGTGCCAGGGCCAGCTTCGATGGATAGCAGGGATCGATGGACCCCCGCTTTGCTCCTGCCTTGAACATCTCATCGCTCGTGAATTCCGAGTAAACGATGTTGCCCGGAGCGACTCCAAGGCTCTCAAAGTAGGCGTGGAACAAGGGCGCGCAGGCATACATTCCCAAGGCGCGGGGTATTCCTATCCGGATCGTTTCCCTCCGCTGCATGAGTCTCTTGCGTCGTCGTTGTCCGGGGGTGATTGCCCATCGAGGAATTGGATCGTCAACTCTGGCACCGGCGCGCGCTCTCCACACCTGACGCGCGGAATATTCCAGCAAGTTCGGATTTGCCTCGCGCGTGGAATCCAATCCTGCCTGGATGGCCTTCATGGAACTGAGATCTTCGACAGTTCCCTTCTCGCACGTCGCTACGATCAGCCTTCTTTCGCCAAGCCTCAACTGCACCTTTGACGGGGCGGGACTCGACACGGCCTCCTTGTCATCGCCTGTGTAAATGTCTATGAAGGTTCGAATGCAGTTGTTCTTGCAAAAGTGGCAGCGCGTCTCTTCCCCGATCGTCGTCCGGTACTGGATCCGACGGACCGCATCGAGTCCTATAAATGAGGTCTTGCGGCCCTGGCGCCAGAGGCGTGTGGCTTCCAAGGCGGCACCGATGGCTCCGGCTTCTCCGGCGTGCTTGTGTACGACGATTTCCGGGGTCCGGCCGGATCCCTTGAAGCGAGCGTGGATGAAGTCCACCTGCGCCTTAACCGCGGCAAGGTTATTCTGAGTTCCCCCCTGTAGAATGAATCTCGTGCCCAGCTCCGCCAGGTTTGGGATTTTGGCAATATAAAGCCAGACATTCTTGGGCAACACAGCCGCAAGCCCAGCGAGTATCTCGTGGGGCTTCCAGCCCTGGCTCTGGAAGCTGACGATGTCGGCCTGCAGGAACACCGCGCAGCCGTAAGGAAATACGGGCATGGCGCGCGCGGTGAAGGCGACATCGGCATAGTCCTCCACCCGTATGCCGAATCCGCGTGCGATAGCCTGCAGGAAGTACCCGTTCCCTGCTGAGCACTGCGTGTTCAGTTTGAAATCCTTGACCCGGCCGTCTTTGAGGATAATCAGCTTGATATCCTGCCCACCGACATCGACGATGGCGTCCGGTCGATCGTAGTAGTACAGTGCGGATTTGGCATGGGCCACGGTCTCCACGAGGGCGACATCCGCGCAAATCACATCCCGCAGAGTATCTTTGGCATATCCCGTAGTCGCCACCCCGAGGACCTCTATGCGGGCACCCTGCGGTTCGACCTGAGCGCGCAACTTGTCGAGGATCTCGACCGTGTCCTCGATCGGGTGTCCTTTCGAGAGCTGATACGCTCTGGCAAGTACCTCGCCGGCTTCGGACAGAAGCACCGCCTTTGTGGATGTGGAGCCGCCGTCGACACCGATAAAGCCGGGGACGACAGATCCCGGCGCGAACGATCTCGGGCTGAAGGGAGGAGGCGCATATTCCCGCAAAAACTCCTCGGCGTCCTCCTGTGAAGAAACAAGGCCGGGCATCGCCGGCGATCCGTTTCCTCCTGCCCGTTCCCCATTGACGAAGCGTTCCAGGTGCAGGAGGCCGCGATAACGACCGACGTCGGGGTCTTCATCCTTGCCGTATTCGGCTGCGCCCATTGCACCATAGTATTCGGCCCCTCTCGGCGCACGAACCAGATCCTGCAGCTGCCGCCCCTCCGGCACTTCAACCTTCCGCTCATGCCATGTCTGGGCGATGTTGTGCTGCCATGCCTCGCGCATCCCGGGAATGAACGCATTGGGTCCCCCCAACAAGATGACGTCCGGGATCAAAGTGTGGCCGCGCGCAAGAACTTTGAGGTTCTGCAGCACAAACGCCTCGAACAACGATGCCATCAACTCTTCGGGCGGGATGCCCTGCTTCTGCAGACCGTTGATGTCGGTTTCGGCGAAGACCCCACACTTGCCGGCTACAGGGTGCAGCCTGATTCCCGAATACCCCAGCGTTGCGAGTCCCTGTGAGGAGATCCCCAACTTCGCGCCGATCTTGTCGATCACCGCGCCGGTGCCGCCGGCGCATTTGTCGTTCATGGAAGGGATCTTTTTCACATGACCGGTCTCAGGGTCCGTCTTCAAGATGACTATCTTCGCATCCTGGCCTCCGATCTCGACAAACGAGGATGCCCCGGGATGCAGCCGCTCGACCATGATCGAATCTGCTAGAACTTCCTGGACATATTTGGCGCCAATAAGATCTGCGAGCGCTGTTCCGCCTGAGCCTGTCATGAATACGCGGCAGTTGTCCGCTGTCATGCCGGTTTCCAGTTCCATGCGGCGCAGAAAGTCGATCAGCATGTCGGCCTGATGGGTGTCGTGCCGTCTGTAGTCCTGCCACAGCACCTCCTCCGTTTCGGCTTTCACGACCACGGCCTTGACAGTGGTCGAACCGACGTCCAGTCCCACACGGAATATGATGGCTGAATTGCTATTGCCCATTACAAACAATTCTCCTTTATTCTCTGCCTGCTTACACGAATCGCGCGATGATCAGTTACTGATGAACCCATTTTAGCGTGCGCTTGGATTTTCGGAAATGCAAAGAATGCTGCTGAGCCGACTACCTAAATGCTTAGGAGATTGGTGTCGGGCTAGGATTTCCCTAATTTCCGCGCTCTGCCCCACCGCCGCGTCTATGGGACGCCAAAGAAATTGGACTCCAAGCCTGACATCCCCACGGCTGCGGTGCTCAGGAATTCCGATGGAAAGACGCTCCTCTTGCTGGAGAAGACGGATATCTCCGGGCTCCTGGCAATCGGGTGGCAACCTCCTTCGCCTATCACTGTAAAGGCACGCGACGGCTCGACGGATCTCTATGGATTGATGTTCAAGCCGACGAACCTGGATCCTTCCAGAAAGTATCCCATCATCAACCACATTTATCCGGGTCCGCAGACGGGAAGCGTCGGCAGCCGAAGCTTCGCAGCAGCGCGCGGAGACACGCAAGCGCTCGCCGAGCTCGGTTTCATCGTCGTGGAGATCGACGGGATGGGAACACCGTGGCGCTCCAAGAAATTCCACGACGCGTATTACGGAGACATGGGCGACAACACACTTCCCGATCAGGTCGCGGCAATGAAGCAGCTTGCCGCGCGATATCCCTGGATTGACATCGATCGCGCAGGAATCTACGGTCACTCGGGAGGTGGCTATGCGGCGGCCGATGCCATGTTTCGCTACCCGGACTTCTTCAAGGTCGGCATCTCGGAGGCCGGAAATCACGATAACCGGGACTATGAGGACGACTGGGGCGAGAAGTGGCAAGGCATGCTTGTGAGCAACCCCGACGGCACGACAAACTACGATACCCAGGCCAATCAGATCGTCGCCGGGAATCTCAAGGGGAAGCTGCTGCTCGCGCACGGAACCATGGACACGAACGTGCCCCCATATAATACGCTGCTTGTCGTGAACGAGTTGATCAAGGCCAACAAGGACTTCGATCTACTTCTTCTGCCCAACCGAGGCCATGGTTTCGGAAATGAGCCCTACATGGTACGCCGGCGATGGGACTACTTCGTCAGGTACCTTGCGGGAGCGGAGCCGCCATCGGAATACAAACTGCACCCTCCGGCGGACGCGCGCACTGTCGCCGGCCCGTAGCGTGCCTTGACCCTTCGACAAGGATACAACACCCCTCTTGGCGCCTTTGCGTCTTAGGGCTGGCGCAGGAATAACTTCACATTTTGCTGCTGGCCCCCAGGCCCGCTGGCGAGGCGCGAGCGACGAGCTATACCCGGGGTGGTGTGTGAGGAGCGAGCAACAAAGCGGGCGGGCCTGCGGGCCGCAGCCTGAAAGGGCGCGGCGGCGGGCGGGCATCTGCTTCGTTGCCGCTCCTCGACGATATACACTGATATCCCCTGCGTCGCGGCGCCTCGCATCTGCCCGCCCCAGGAGCGCCGCAGGCGCGACGGTGCTCGCGCCAAAATGTGAATTTATTCTTGCGCCAGCCCTTAGCGGTGGGTTTTTAGAAAGCCCCCGCTAAGACGCGAAGGAACACAAAACTCCGTTTGTTGATGCTATGCTGCACCCTGTAATTCGGGAAATTCGTCGCAGATGCTCAGAGGTCCCGACTGTTTGCCCCTGCTTTGTTCTTCCGCCTGTCCACGATCTTCCGGAGATCCAGCGTCGCCACCTCCACCGAAGAGTCGTTGCCTTCCACCACCACGATGCCTTGCTCGCTGACGAAGTGCAACTGTCGGTCCCTTCCGAGATCATAGCCGACGGTACTGCCTTCGGGCACACAGGCATTTTCCTCGAGAATCGCCCTGCGGACCCTCGCTCCACGCCCGATATCACACTGGTCCAGCAGGACCGAATTCTCGACAAGTGCCCCGGTGTGGACTCTGACGCCCCTCCCCAAGACAGAGTTTCGAACGAGCCCACCGGAAAGGATGCATCCGCTCGATATGATCGAGTCGACCGCGTGGCCGCGGCGACCCTCATTGTCGAACACAAACTTGGCCGGCGGATCAGGCTGGCTGGTCGAGCGGAGAGGCCACTGCCGATTATAGAGGTTTAAGGCCGGCGTAATGTCTCGCAGATCCATGTTTGCTTCATAGTAGGAATCAATCGTGCCCACGTCGCGCCAATAGGGAGCCACAGAAGGCGGGTCTCCCGGAATACGGTTGGTCTGAAAATCGTAGGCATATACCTTACCCCGGTGCACAAGCTCGGGCAGGATGTCCTTGCCGAAGTCGTGTCCGCTCTCCTCCTTTACGGCATCCGCGCAAAGTTCCCGTTGCAGCGTCTCCGTGGAAAAGACGTAGTTGCCCATAGAAGCGTAGATACGATCGCGATCGTTGGGGATGGTCGGCGCGTCGGCCTTTTTCTCGTGAAACGC
>DASQID010000093.1:0-2708 GCA_035631775.1 Acidobacteriota bacterium | reverse complement strand
AGCCTGGCTGTGGTAGGCCCAACCGGTTCAGGCAAGACCACACTCGTCAACCTGATCCCAAGAATTTATGACCCAACTTCCGGCGCGCTGCTGATCGACGGCCATGCCATCCACGAATACCCAGTCGAGATGCTACGGCGCAATGTAGGATTTGTTCCTCAGGAGACGTTTCTCTTCAGCGACACTGTCCGTGAGAACATCGCCTTCGGCGTCGAAGGCGTAGCCGATGACCATGTACACGAAGCTGCGCAGGGCGCCAACATTGCCGCCGACATTGAGAGTTTTCCCGAAAGCTATGCCACCCTGGTAGGCGAGCGCGGCATTACTCTTTCAGGAGGACAAAAACAGCGTACCGCGATTGCACGCGCTCTCATCCGCAACCCGCGCGTGCTGGTCCTCGACGATGCTCTCTCCAGCGTAGATACCCACACCGAAGAAAAGATCCTGAATCATCTCCGGCAGATCATGGGCGGCCGCACCACGATCTTTATTTCGCACCGTGTCTCCACGGTCCGCAATGCCGATAGGATTGCCGTGCTCCACGAAGGACGCATCGCAGAACTGGGAACGCATGACGAACTCCTGCGACGCAACGGCTACTACACTGAGTTGTACAACAAGCAGCTTCTGGAAGAGGAACTGGCTCGCGTCTGAATGCTTATGAAACGCGTCGTAGTCCCCGAACTCCTCGACAGCGATACCGGCACAGCCCGCGAAGTTGAGGATTCCCTAAACGACCTGCAGATGGTGAACCGCTGGTTTGGTGGCGCGCAGGTCATGTCTGACCTGCTGTACCAAGTGGCGGTGCAGCGAAGGCTGGAATCCATCGCCTGGCTCGACGTGGCCGGGGCCTCCGGCGATATTGCTGGGCTTGCCCAGAAATCTCTGGCGAGTAAAGGAGTCAGGCTGGAACCTCTATTGCTCGATCGGGCCGCAACGCACCTGAATGGACACTTTCCCTCGATTTGCAGCGATGCGCTCACCTTACCTTTCGGCAATGACAGCCTCGACGTAGTCGGGTGTTCGCTGTTCGCCCATCACCTGGAGCCGCAAGAGATTGCGAAATTCGCCACCGAGGCCCTGCGGGTTGAGCGCCATGCGGTGGTTATCAGCGATCTGATTCGTCATCGGCTCCACCTGGCCTTGGCCTATGCTGGGTGGCTCTTATATCGCAGCCGCCTCACGCGGCACGATGCGCCCGCCTCCGTCCGCCGCGCCTACACAGTGGCAGAGATGAAAGATATCCTTAAACCGGTGAATGCGGCCGCCATGGAGGTTCGCCACTTCTATCTGTTCCGCATGGGAGTCATTCTTTGGAAAAAGCCGAATACGACCTGATCGTGGTGGGCGCCGGACCGGCAGGCGCAGCCTGTGCTATTACTGCATCGCGATCAGGGGCCAACGTGCTGTTGCTGGAAAAAGATAAGCTCCCGCGCCACAAAGTCTGTGGAGAGTTCGTATCACCGGAGTCGTTGGGCCTGCTGGGTTCTCTGGTTGGAAAAACCCGCTTTGCATCCAGTCCAAAAATATCTTCAGCACGGATTTTCGACGCATCCAAAATCATCTGCCTGCCAATTGAGCCGGCGGGCCTCAGCATTCCCCGGTTTGATCTGGATGCGGCGCTGCTTCAAGCTGCTCGCGACAGTGGTGTCCATGTAATCGAACGTGCCCCCGTAAATGAAGTCTCTTCCGATGAGTTATTCCGCGTGCGGACGACCATTGCTTCAATAGACCAAATCTACAGCGCACGAGTGGTGGTCAATGCCAGTGGCCGATGGTCGCAATTGACTCAGTTCCCGCACGATAACGAGAAATGGATCGGTTTGAAAGCGCATTTTCGTGAGGCCGATCCACCTGATTCCGTTGACCTGTATTTCTTTGATGGCGGGTACTGCGGTGTTCAAACTGTAGGAGCAAATACGATCAACGTCTCCGTGATGGTACGGGCGGATACAGCGCGCTCCCTGGAAGAAGCATTTTCCAAGCAACCAGAGTTAAGGCGTCGCAGCCGCGACTGGGAGCCGCTTTTCACTCCGATCACGACCTCTCCGCTGTACTTTCGCAAGCCCGAGACGCGCGACGGAGGCATGTTTCTCGCCGGGGATGCCGCCGGCTTCATTGACCCATTTGCCGGCGACGGAATATCGCTGGCCTTGCATAGTGGCGAACTCGCGGCAGTGTCGATCGCAGGGTTCTTGCAAGGCAAATGCACCCTGGAACAAGCGCTTCAGCAGTACCATGCCCACTATTCAAAACGGCTGGCGCCTGCCTTTCGCAACGCCGCCCGTGTGCGAAGACTTCTTTCTGCTCCATCGTTCGTTCGTTCCATACTCCTCAGTATCGTAGGGACGAAACCCTTCGCCAAAGCCCTGGTGCGCAGGACGCGGCTTAAAACCGAATACCCTTAGCTACGAATACACGCGAGTCAACACGAATGTAGAGGCAGCCGCTGATTTCGCTGATGAACAGATAAGAACAGCAGGAAAAATGATGAGAGGTTGCGGATCAATCAATTGTTTCAGATAACTGGAACGGTTCATTGACAATCTTCCTGCATTTCCATTCGTGTTATTCGCGTGTATTCGTGGCTGAAGCTTCTGTAGGTGCGCGACTGGACGTGCGGAGCACACGCCGTATCTGCGTTCATCAGCGCAATCAGCGGCTAAACTAGCTCTACGTTTGTGTTCATTCGTGTGTATTCGTGGCTG
>DASQID010000092.1:0-5497 GCA_035631775.1 Acidobacteriota bacterium | reverse complement strand
CGCCCCCCCCCCCCCCCCCCCCCCGGGGGGTCTGATGACCCCCCGCACATGAATACGTTCTGAACCAAAATGCGACGTTATTGCTGCGCGTGCCCTAAGAACACAGCCTGTGGCAGTGCGACGCTGCGCCGTTGCGGCGTGGTTGCTCCAACAGCGGCGCGCTGATTGCGCTTTGGACTGCGGCGGCTCGACGCCGCTCTCCTTAGGGCTTGCACAACTCCCGTGCGGCCACGGGCCATGATCTACCCCCAACTATCGGATATCAACCGGAATTAGGAACTGGTTGCCTGTCAGGCGGTCCGCTTCAACACCGTGCAGACTGAGGCGCAGATCGGGCCTCCGATGTTGAAGGTTGCAGCAACGCGGGGATCAGGAATTTGAAGGGCATGCGGAGCTCTGCCCAGGAGTTGCCATGCGCACCAACCGACCATGGCGATTCCGGTAGCGCCTACCGGATGACCTTTCGCAATGAGCCCACCCGAGGTATTGATTCCGCACTCGCCATCCCTGTGGGCTCTTCCTTCGAGCCAATAATCGGCTCCCTCGCCGTATCCGGCCTTGCCGATCACCTCGGTGCCGATTGCACCCATGACTGTGAAGCAGTCGTGAATCTCGGCTACATTAACATCTCTAGCGGTCACTCCAGCCATGTCATAGGCTCTCCTCATGGCAGAGTACGCGCCGGCAGGCCTCAGCACCTGCCGGCCTGCCTTTTTCAGCGGGTCCGTCGCCTGTGCATAGCCGGCGACTTCGACGCATTCGCTCTTGCGGATACCCAGTTTGGTCAGACCGGCCTCCGTAGCCAGCATCACCGCAGCATAACCGTCGGTTATTTGCGAGCAATCGTAAGTCTTGAGCGGCAGCCCTTCGACGACGTAGCGATTAGGGCCTTCGATTGCCAGCGCTTGATCGATCCCCAATTCGACACGCCTCATCTGAGCGTATGGATTGTGGTGCGCGTTGCAGTATTCGGCAACGGCGATCTGAGCCAGGTCTCGTTCCGATACGCCGTGCTCCTTCATGTACTCTGCCATCACCTCAGCGAAAATGTGGGGGAAGACGAATACCTTTCCGGGTCTCTCGTCCGGGTGTGAGAAGTACCCGAGTACTTTCCCGATCAGCTTCCCGTCCATTTTTCCCTCAGCGTCGCGCATCTTCTCGTATCCAACAGCTATCCCCACCTCCCCCAATCCCAGGAGCAGCTTGTGAATCACTGAAAGGATGGCCTGGCCGCCCGAGGCGCATGCATTCTCCACGGCTTCAATAGGCTTACCCTCCATGCCTGGAACCGTGGCCATGAGGCCCGCCAGCAATCCCTGTTCGTTCAGACTGAAGTTACAGGCGGCTCCGATGGAACCAACATCGGCCGCTTGCGGTTCGACTCCGATCTCACGGCAGACGCCCTGTACGGCATTGGACACGATATCCGGAACCGTCATATCCATCAGCTTGCCGAATTCCGACTGGTGATAGGCGGCGATGTAAATGCGCTTGTCCACGAGTGCACCTTTGGAGAGAAAATCAGCCACAAATTTCACGAATTACACGAACAACCTAATCCATGTGTCATTTTAAGGGCAGGGGCATCAGGATGAGGGCGCTTTGACATTCGGAGTTTTTGACGGCTGAATAGGATCCTTCCTGAGTTGATTGGCTCCCGGCCCGGCAGGCCGGTATATCAGGCGTTCGACCGGGGATCCTCCCATGAGATGCTGATGGAAGATCGCATCCGCGTCTTCGATCTTCACGTGGCAGTACCAGATATTCTCCGGATATACCACGACCATCGGACCATGGCCGCACTGCTTCATGCAGCCCGCGTTGTTTATCCGGATGGCAACCCTGATACCCGAGCTCTTTACCAAGTCCCTCAACCGTCCGAGGATACCGGCGGAATCTCCTTCCACGGGACAGACGGCGCCGCTAGTACAGACGAAAACGTGTTTTTCGAAGGGGCCCATGAATTGTACTCCGGTGGTTGTCACCCTCTGACGAAGAACCAAATTATAGCATGACGTGAATCCGAGCCAGGATTGCGCATCTTGGATTGCGGGTTTAACCTTACTCTCAGTTCCGGCTGTGAGGTTACGGATGTCACTGAGATCACCACTGCATGATACGGAATCGGCGCGAGGCGCCCGTTTCGCTACTTATTATTCCCGCGAGGTTGTGGAGGAGTACGCGGGCGCACGAAGCGAATACGAAGCTGTGCGCCAACAGGCAGGCGCACTGGATCTCAGCTATCTCGGGAAACTGAGCGCCACGGGCCGGGACCGCGTGCGCTACTTCCACAGCATGCTCTCAAACGACATCAGGAACCTCAGAGACGGGACCGGATGCCACGCAACGCTTCTCACCCATCAAGGGCGGCTGGAGTCCGACCTCTACGTCTATTCCTTCCCGGAAGAGTTGTGGGTGGAATGCCCGCCAGCGGGGGCCGACAGGCTTTTCGAAACGCTCAACAAGTACATCGTTGGCGATCAAGTTCTGGTCGAGGACATGTCCGATCAGCTTGCGGTGCTTTCCCTGCAAGGATCACACTCCCGCGAACTGTTGGAACGCAGCGTGGGCACGTCATTGGAAGACCTGCCGCTTCTTGGACACAAGTCGATCGAAACCGCTTCGGGAAGATGGGTGGTAGCTCACCGGGATCGGACGGGCTGCGATGGGTACGACCTATGGCTCCCGAGTGGAGAAGCTTCCCGAGTCTGGACGCGCTGGCTCGATTTCGATGGTATACCGCCTGTTGGACATCTGGCGCTGAACTGGCTGCGTACGGAAGCGGGCATCCCGTGGTTTGGGAGTGACATGGGAACCGAGAATCTTCCAATGGAGTTCGGCCTGGACTCCGCAATCAGCACCACGAAGGGGTGCTATCGGGGCCAGGAGATTGTGACACGCATCCTTCATCGAGGTCACCTTGATCGTCGCCTGGGTGCGGTTTCGGTCAATTCCACGGTAGTCCCGACGAGGGGCGCTGAGGTGCGTGTCCAAGGTGCTCGAGCTGGAGCAGTGACCTCCGCCATCCTGTCGCCGCGTCTGGGCCGGCCGCTCGCGCTGGCTATCCTCAAGCTCGACTGCCTCAAGCCGGGCACGGCCGTAGAGGTTGCTTACGGTGAGGCGTCTCACCCAGGCGAAGTCGTAAGCCTGCCTTTGTCCTAGTTGGTGCCACCGACAATGCTTCTCAAGGTCTTGACGTGTCCCTGGATATAGGCTGCATCCTCGGGCGCCGCAGTGTGGTGGAGGTAATACTCCAGATCCGCCAGGGCCTTGGCGAAGAGGCTCGTCTGCATAAAGAGCAAGCCGCGATCCCTGATTTCAGAAGGCATGCCCGGATTTAGCATCAGGATCTTCTCGACGATGGACAGTGCCTTTTGATACTCCTCTTTCTGATAGTAGATCCCCTTCAGATTGAACAGCATGCGGGAGATTATGCCCCTCTTCTCCATTGGCTGCAGCAGGGAAGGCTGCACCGTCACAGACCCCCCATAGACACGGTCCAGCAGTTCCTGGCAGTCTCTCATGCTGAGAATTCTCCCGCCACCAAAAGGATCAATGAGGATCTCCTGGCCCTTCTCGGAGACTCTGACCAGAAAGTGACCGGGAAAACCCACCCCCTGAATCGGAAAACCTATTCGCCGCGCGACCTCTATATAAATGACTGACAGCGAGATCGGGATTCCGCTCTTGGAATCCAGCACTTCATTCAGATAGCTGTTCTTCGGGTCGTAATAGTCCTCGGCGTTTCCTCGAAATCCGGCCTGAAGAAAAAGCACCTCGTTCAGGCTTCGGATGACGCTCATCGGCGAGCGGTCCTGGCCAAGGAGCACCTCCGTGCTGGAGGCGAGTCCATCCAGTCTGTGCAGGTAATGCTCCACTTCCAGATCGGGATACTCTTCGAGACCAATGGCCAGTGCCGCGCGGTCCAGAAAGAAAAGACTTTCATCGAGGGCTGCTATCTGCGCGAAGGCTCGCCGCGCTCGCAGGGTCTCAATGATCACGGCCGCTCCTCGAACAGGCGTCGCAGGCAGTCGGCATCCACGTCCTGCAGTGACGCGACAATGAGATTAGCCGCATGCAATTTCTCACGGGGGTAGCTGTTCGTGACGGCCATACACATCATTCCGGCCGCGCGAGCCCCCACCACCCCGCCCATTGAGTCCTCCACCACGAGGCTCTCCTCCGGGTGTATGGGTGATGACTTGCCGTTCAGACTGCTGTTCAGCCTCGACAGAGCAAGCAGGAAGCTCTCCGGGTGAGGCTTCCCATGCTTGAAATCTTCCGCTGCCACGATCACACTGAAGCAGGAGTTGAGTCCGGCTGCGAGAAGAGCATTCTCGATTTCCTCACGCCGCGCTCCTGAAGCCAGGGCGAGAGGAAACGACTCGGCCATCCTGCGGACGAATTGGGCGGCCCCGGGAAAAAGTGGGTAATGACCCTGCAAGAGCCCCCGATAGAGCCCGGCCTTACGAATCAGCAGAGACCGGCGTTGTGAGGGGATAAGCCTGACGCCCTTGTCGTCACAAATGGCCTTTACACAGTTCACATCATCGAGAGGCAGATACTTGCCCCAGTACTCGTCTCTGCTGAGCGCAATACCCAACTCCGCCAGCGCATCGTGCATGGCGCGGAAATGGAGCGGCTCGTCGTTCAGGATTACCCCGTTGAAGTCGAGAATTATGGCCCTTAACATTCTCCTCCGAGCAGAGCAAACTCAGTACTTTATCACAACCCCTACGAGACAGGCAGGTCGCAGGAGGGAAAATTCCATGGCGGTTACAGCCTGTCTGTCCGGCCCGACATTCCGGCAACGATACGCGGATACCGAAGACAAGACATGGATACGCGGAGACAATGGACGTGGAGAAGGGTTGGGGAATGAAAAAGGGGGAACGAATTTGCCATGACGGTAGCTTCCCACACACCTGTCGTCGTTTCGGCCGTAGATGATCTGTTTTTTTCGTCCAAGATCGAATCCACAGCAAAACTGGCAGGCGTCACCGTGATTCAGATTTCCAAGGCCCGGGAGTTGAATGAGCTGCTTACTGATCTCGTGCCCCGAATGATCATATTGGACTTGAACAGCAGGTTCTGTGATCCGCTCGAGGCTCTCCGCCGCGTCAAGGCCGATGCGAGGTTCGCGCAAACGTCGGTCATTGGATTTCTATCCCATGTCCAGCGCGAGTTGGAACTTGCGGCACGTGAGGCAGGTTGTGACCAGGTGATGCCGAGATCCGCGTTTTCTGCGAAGCTCAGCACAATTCTGGAGTCCGTGAAAACACCTGCGCCGGCTGCGCGTGAAGGGGAATAACTCCAACGAGTCCTGACCGGCCGAGATCTTTGAGATCCTTACCGTTCTTTGCGCCTTGGCGGTGAGCTCTTAAAAGCATGCCGCTAAAACGCGAAGAGCGGCTAAGGGCTGGCGCAAGAAGAAATTCACATTTTGGCGCGAGCACCGTCGCGCCTGCGGCGCTCCTGGGGCGGGCAGATGCGAGGC
>DASQID010000091.1:0-7165 GCA_035631775.1 Acidobacteriota bacterium | reverse complement strand
CTATTAGGCTGCGGCCCGCAGGCCCGCTGGCTTTGTTGCTCGCTCCTCACATACCACCCTGGGTATAGCTCGTCGCTCGCGCCTCGCCAGCGGGCCTGGGGGCCTGCAGCAAAGTGTAACCTTTATTTATTGACAGGCCCTAACCTGTGGATTTTCGGGCATTCGCGTAAACGGGGTAAGGCGTGGCAGTCTTTTATCCTGGAATGTTCAAAGAGTGCAGGATCTCGGCCAGAGGCAGGTCCACTCGATCGGGTTGATCGGACAACAGGTCGCCGAGATCTCTGATGCGATTTTCCAAATGGTATATTTCCAATAACATTTCAATCTCGGAAGGATCCCTAGGAAGGCACGGTCCCTGGGCGGTCTCTCGAAGGTAGGCTCCGAGGAAGGCCGTCGCCACCCAGGAAGTCCAGAAGTCTGCGTACTGCCTCAAGGCGGCGCGGTGCTCATCGGCGATTGCACCCGCGCTCATGCAACGGTCCAGGGCCGTCCGAGCCGCGTACTGAAAAGAGCCCAGCATGCCGGCCACGTCACGCAGTGGTGACCGCTTGAGGCGCTGGGCTCCGGGGGATAAGACAGGTCTCTCCTCGAAGCCGGTGATTACGAAATCCTTCCCGGTGCAAAGGATCTTACCCAGATGATAATTCCCGTGTATCCGTGTCCTGATGGCCGAGATTTTTCGACCCAGGATCGAGTGGAATCGCGACATGATCTCACCCCTGCGCCTGAGAATCTGGGTTCCTTTTGCACGGGAGGCTTCGGGAAGCGTATTCAGGCACTTCTTGAGCAGCTCGAGGACCTGATCGGTCTGATTGCGCAGAGACTGATACATCGATCGCTGAAAGAGGGATGAAAAAGGCTCGGGCGCGAAATCGGGATCGTCAGTGGCAGCCGCGAGCGAATTGTGAAACTCACCGGTGCGGCTCCCCAGAATGTGGGCCGATTCGAGGTACACGCCGATCAGCTCGCGAGCGACCCCCGGAATTTCCTCCTCGACCATCTGCAGAGGGGTTCGGCTGGGCAAGGAAGGGAGTTCTCCGTCCGTCAGGCGCGAGGCCATTCTCTCGAAGTATCGCTCCAGGACATCCAGCGTGTACCGCCATGCGTCGCCCTGGTTCGATATGTATCCCTGGAGGATTGCCAGCGTTTTTCGTTCACCCTCCCCGCTTTGATACTCGAGGACCCCTGCGACAAGCGGGCTGTGGGAAAACGAGGATCTCTCACTGAGAAACAGGCCGATCTCGTACTCGGCGTCCAATCCTCCGTCGGCTCGCCGGCAGACCTTGAGGACAAGCCGGTTCCCATAGCCGATGAGCACCGTGCTCTTTCCCGATTTGAGCAAGGTCGGTTGGGGCATCTCCTCGGGTACTCTCATGAAGCCGCGCAGGGCACGAGTGGGTGCGGCGCGGATGGTACCCGCCGTTCCTTTGAGCTTGCGCCGCCGCACAATTGCTTCGAGAACCGCACCACCAAATCTCCCTTCGAGGGCGGCCTCCGTCAGAATTCCCTCTCCCTGTGGTGTGGTGAGCCTGGCAATCACTTTTTCAGGAGCTGCCTGCCGGCGTTGGTTCGCGCGCTCCCCAAACGCGCCGGTCAGCGACATCAGGCAGGTATCGGCACTGCCATCGGAATAATGCACTCCAGCCAGAACCATGGCGGAGCGGAGATCCCGATTTCCAATCGGAACGGCATCCAGGACTTCGACCGACGCTATCGCGCGATTCCTGCCCCTGGATAAAGGGTGTCGCTCGAGGAAGGCAGTTAGAGGACGATCCAGCATCGACCTGCGGCCGTGGCTGAAAACTGTGAACCAGTCCTTGCCTGCATCAATGCGAGCCTCCTCGATCGTTGATACCGGCCCGGTTTTCCGAGGCTCGGCTGGTTCGACGAGAAACCAGTAGAAACTGTGCGGACCCAGGGTCAGGAGATAGGGTAAGTCCCCTATGGGTGGAAACTGGGTGTGACCGAACATTTCCACCGGCCTGCTTCCCCTGAGATCCGACAGGTCCAGCTCCACATACTGAGTGAAGCGCGAGAGATTGGCCACAACAAGCACCCGCTCTTCCTGGTGACTGCGAACGAATGCAAGGACCTTGCGGTTCTCGGGGCTCAAGATCTTGAGCGAGCCTCTCCCGAATGCCTTGAATCGCTTGCGCAGTGCGATCAGTCGGCGCATCCACCACAGCATTGAACTGGGGTTGTTAAGTTGGGCTTCGACGTTGATTGCTTCGTAGTGGTATTCCGGGTCAATGATGACCGGCAGGTAGAGCTTTTGGGCGTTGGCTGTGGAAAATCCGGCATTGCGGTCCGCACTCCACTGCATGGGTGTCCGCACCCCGTTTCTATCACCCAGATAGATGTTGTCGCCCATCCCTATCTCATCGCCATAGTAGATGACTGGGGTGCCGGGCAGCGACAACATGAGGCCGTTCATCAGCTCTATGCGCCTGCGGCCGTTTCCCAATAATGGCGCAAGCCTGCGGCGTATTCCGAGGTTGAGGCGTGCCCGAGGATCATGCGCATACACCCGATACATGTAGTCGCGCTCTTCGTCGGTGACCATTTCAAGGGTCAACTCGTCATGGTTGCGGAGGAATACGGCCCACTGGCAGTTGTCGGGAATCGTTGGAGTCTGATCCATGATGTCAATAATCGGGTAGCGGTCCTCCATGCGCACAGCCATGAAGAGCCGCGGCATTACGGGGAAGTGAAAAGCCATGTGGCACTCGTCCCCACCGCCGAAGTAGGCCGCCGCGTCCTCCGGCCACTGATTGGCTTCCGCCAGGAGCATTCGGCCGCCGAACTTCTGATCTACGTGCAGTCTTATGTCCCGAAGCAGCCGATGCGTCTCAGGCAGGTTTTCGCAAGTCGTGCCTTCGCGCTCGTAAAGATAGGGTACGGCGTCCAACCGGAATCCATCGACCCCCATTTCCAGCCAAAAGTCCATGATCTGGTAAATGGCTCCGACGACTTCAGGATTGTCGTAGTTCAAGTCGGGCTGGTGATGGTAAAAGCGATGCCAAAAATATGCCCGGGCGAGCGGGTCCCAACTCCAATTGGAGTTCTCGTAATCCTCGAAAATGATACGGGCGTCCTTATAGCGATCGGGCGTGTCGCTCCAGACGTAGTAATTGCGCTCGGAACTGCCCGATGGAGATTGTCGGGCCTTCTGAAACCAGGGATGCTGATTGGAGGTGTGGTTCAATACCAATTCGGTGATGACCCGGATCCCTCGACTATGAGCTCCCCGGAGAAAGTGCCGGAAATCCGAGAGGGTTCCATAATCCGGATGCACGGAGGTATAGTCCGCGATGTCATAGCCGTCATCCCTGAGCGGAGAGGGATAAAACGGAAGAACCCAAATGGCGGTGATACCCAAATCGCGAAGATAGTCTAATTTGGTGTCCAGCCCGCGGAAATCACCTATGCCGTCCCCGTTGCTGTCCAGGAAGGCCCGAACGTGCGCCTGGTAGATGATCGCATCCTTGTACCAGTACCTGTCCTCACTCATCGAACGCCAAGAATTTCGAAGGTCACGATTGGAAGAGCCAGGGCTCTCGGGATATTGAATCGACCTTGATCAGGGGAGAGGTTTCTTC
This sequence comes from Acidobacteriota bacterium, assembly GCA_035631775.1. Lineage (GTDB taxonomy): Bacteria > Acidobacteriota > UBA6911 > UBA6911 > UBA6911 > DASQID01. The sequence continues at coordinate 3,566 of DASQID010000091.1, read as the reverse complement.
GATCACCTCTCCCACCAGGAAATTGGAAGTTCCTGCATCCATAAGCGCCTTTTGGATCTCAACAGCGTGGTCGGGAGAGACAGACGCCAGCAGCCCGCCGGAGGTCTGGGGGTCAAACAGCAAGTGCTGAATTTCAGGTGGAACGTCGGTGTCGAACGTTACTCGGTCCGCCAAAAACTCGCGATTCTTGATCAGCCCACCGGCCAGAAAACCTTCACTGGCGCACTCGAGTGCGCCGTCCAGCAATCCTATCTTCCGGCTGTGCACTCGCAGGCTCACCTTGCTGCCCGCAGCCATCTCCGATGCGTGTCCCAGAAATCCGAAGCCGGTAATGTCGGTGACGGAGTGCACGCGGTCAGCCAGCGGGCGGAGAACTGCCGCTGCATCGCAATTCAAGCGGCTCATGCAGGACACCGCCGCTTCCACCCATGCGTCCCTGGCTTTGTTGCTGCGAAGAGCGGTCGTGATGACGCCTGTGCCTATGGGCTTGGTGAGGATCAGGAGGTCGCCAGGCCGGGCGTTCGAATTGGTCCACACACGTGCCGGATCAATGGTTCCCGTAACGGAGTAGCCGAATTTGATCTCCGTGTCACGCACGCTGTGCCCGCCCACGATGGTGCAGCCTGCTTCGGTCATCTTGTCGATCCCGCCGACAAGGATACGCTCGAGAACGTCGAGGTCCCCATCTTCCGGGTAGCATAGGAGAGTTAGGGCGGTCACGGGACGTCCACCCATCGCGTAGATGTCCGAAAGCGAGTTTGCCGCGGCAATCTGTCCATAATCATACGGATCGTCGACAATTGGGGTGAAGAAATCCGCTGTCTGCACCAACGCCAAGCCTTGGTGGAGAAGGTACACACCTGCATCGTCCTTCCGTTCAAATCCTACCAGCACGTTTGGATCATCCTGGCTTGGCAGTCGACAGAGAATCTTGTCCAGCACCGCCGGACCCATTTTGCTCGCTCAGCCGGCAGCCTTGCTGCTCTCCGTCAGACGCTTTTTCTTCGGCGAGGTCCTGACCGTTCTGCTCATGCCTGTACCTCCGCACCCGGCATCAGATTATACCCCCCTGTTTCGCGCGCACCACAACTGCCACGAGTTACCCGGAGCGGCATAGCCGCAACCAATTTGGTGCCCCGCGTTCCTTTGAGTCTTCGTGTCTTTGCGGTGGCTCTCTAAAAACCCACCGCAAAGACGCTAAGGCGCAAAGACAGGCTGCCGTATCCTTGCTGAAATGGCAAGGATTTGAACGTTAGTAGTACGGTGCAGGATAGCCGCAATCAAAAAGCAGGAGGCCGCAATGACCCCTATAATCGCTGCACTGATTTCAGGTTCGCGGTTCTCAGTTTGCTGTTCGCAGTGGTTTGCAGTCTGCCGGCGATCAGTGCCCTCTGCGAACCGCGAACCGCGAACTTTGATCTTGCTGAATGCATTTTCTCGCCTAAGGAATTCCTTGCCAGGAGGACACGGAATTGCGGGTTTGTAGTACGAAATACTCCATCCTCAGGCATCTTGCTGTTCGTTTAATTTGCAGATCTGCTCCTCCCGGAATCGGAGAGCGGTAATGCGTGCTAAAATCACCGCACTATGAAACCAAAATTCGTTCTGCTTCTCTTGGTCCTTGTTTCTCCCACTTTCCTGTCGGCGATCGACGCAGATGTGATCTTTCGCAATGGCAAGATTGTCACGGTTGACAGCAGGTTTTCCGTCCGGCAGGCGGTGGCTGTCAAAGGTGGGAGAATCGTCGCTGTGGGTGAGGATGCCGCCCTACTGAAGACGGAGCGTGGGCCGAACACTCAGGTTATCGACCTTGCCGGCCGGACGATGCTGCCGGGGTTGATCGACAGCCACGTCCACCCGTTGGAAGCCGGCTTGAGCGAATACCGTGCACCGCTTCCGCGCCTGGATTCCTTTGCCGCAATACAAGCATATATCCGTTCCCAAGCGGCAAAGACCGCGAAGGGGCAGTGGATCATCGTCCCCCGGACTTTCCCGACTCGTCTAAAGGAACTGCGCATGCCCACGCGCGACGTCCTCGATGTGGCAACGGAACACCCGGTCATGTTCGATGCCAGTTACGTCGTGGTCGTCAACAGCCTCGCACTTAAGATGTGCGGCATTACCCGCGATACGCCCGATCCGCCGCGTGGTGTGATTATTAAAGACGAGAAGGGTGAGCCGAACGGCATATTGCGGAACGCCCGGTCTCTGCTCAAAGGGATCAGTGCTGCCGCCGAGTTTTCGGATCAGGAGAAGCTCCAAGCCCTGGAGAAGATGCTGAGGCTCTACCAGGCCGCGGGCCTGACCTCGATCGGGGATGGGGCGGTGACTGCCGAGGAGATTCCGCTCTACGAGAAGCTCAAGTCAGAACATCGGCTCCCCGTGCGCGCGGTGTTGACCTGGTGGCTGGACATAGCGCGGCCCGCAGATGATCTGGTCAAGGAAATCCGCGCCGCGAAATATACGACAAACACCGGGGATGATTGGTTGAAGTGGGGCGCGTTCAAGATCAATGTGGACGGGGGCATGACAATCGGCACCGCATACCAGCGCAAGCCGTACGGGCCCTTCGGCCGCCAGCTCTACGGCAAGACGGATCCGAATGACCGGGGACAGCTGTTCGCCGCGCCTGAGAAGTCGCTTGCGGTCTTCCGTGCGGCTTACGAGAGGGGCTGGCAGCTGACAGCTCACTGCCAGGGCGGAGGAGCCATCGATGTTTTTCTCGACCTGCTGGAAAAACTCGACCGCGAGAAGCCTGTCGCGCCTGGCAGGTCGCATTGGATCCATGCCAGCTTTCAGAGCCCGGATGCCATCCGGCGCGCAAAAAAGATCGGAGTGCTTGCCGACGTGCAGGCAGCCTGGCTCTACCTGGACGGGCCCGCGCTGGAGAGAGTCTTTGGCGACGAAGGGCTGCGCTACTTTTTCCCGCTGCGGTCATATCTGAATGCGGGCGTAATTGTGGCCGGCGGCAGTGATCACATGATCGGGTTCGACAAGAACAAGGCCGTCAATCCCTATAATCCCTTCCTCGGGATGTGGACGGCGGTGACTCGCAAGACCAACCGCGGCTCCGTGATGCACCCGGAAGAGCGGATCACGCGCGAAGAGGCTCTCAAAATGTACACTGTGTGGGCTGCCTATCGGCAGTTCGCGGAGGATGTGAAGGGCTCAATCGAACCGGGAAAACTGGCGGACATGGTCGTGATTGACAGGGATTACCTCGCCTGTCCGGAGGATGAGATCAAAGACATCGAGCCCATGATGACAATCCTCGACGGCAAGATTGTCTACCGACGCTAGTGGCATTAAGTTGGTAGCTTGGAGTCTCCTGAGATACAGGGACCGGCTCCGAATTTCCTCCAGATCTGGGCGATTGCCCTAAGGGCTGGCGCAAGAATAACTTCACATTTTGCTGCTGGCCCCCGGGCCCGCTGGCGAGGCGCGAGCGACGAGCTATACCCGGGGTGGTATGTGAGGAGCGAGCAACAAAGCCAGCGGGCCTGCGGGCCGCAGCCTGAAAGGGCGCGGCGGCGGGCGGGCATCTGCTTCGTTGCCGCTCCTCGACG
>DASQID010000090.1:0-4077 GCA_035631775.1 Acidobacteriota bacterium | reverse complement strand
GAGCGAGCTGGGCATGCTTGTCTATCGTGAGCCGGAATCCGAAACCAAACTCCGCGTTGTCTTCGAACAGCGAGTTGTTCCAGGCGGGCCCTCTTCCTTCCTTGTTGTGAGTGTAAGGCGTCGTAGGGAGGTTGCCCCCATAAATCGAGGAGCAGCCTGTCGCGTTGGCAATGATGGCGCGATCCCCGAACAGCTGAGTCAGCAGCTTCACATAGGGCGTCTCGCCGCAGCCGGAGCAAGCGCCCGAATATTCGAACAGCGGCTGCAGAAGCTGGTTGGCCTTCACGCTGTTCAGCCGGACAAGTCGCCGGTCGTACTCGGGCAGATCCAGGAAGAACTTGTAGTTGGCCGCCTCCGAACGGCGGATGGGCAGCTGCGAGACCATGTTGAGTGCCTTCAGGCGGGTCTCCTTCTTGTTCTTCACGGGGCACACATCCACGCAGACGCCGCAGCCCGTGCAGTCCTCGGGCGCGATCTGGATGGTATAGGCCATTCCGGGTTCAAACTCGCTCCCCTTGGCCGGCATCCATTTGAAGGTGGGCGGAGCCTGCCCGGTAAGGTTCATGGGGTAGGCCTTGATCCGGATGCTCGCATGTGGGCAGACGATGGCGCACTTTCCGCACTGGATGCAGATCTCTGGATCCCACGCGGGAATTTCGAGCGCAATGTTTCGCTTCTCCCAAGCCGCCGTTCCTGTCGGGAAAGTCCCGTCGACAGGGAAAGCACTGACCGGCAAGGTGTCGCCGAGTCCGGCGATGATGGTAGCCGTGAAGTCGCGCACAAACTCGGGAGCCTCGGGGGAAACGACAGGTGGTCGCTCAAGCGCGCTGGTTGCCTTGGCGGGGACCTTCACTTCGAAGAGGTTTGCGAGCGTTTGCTCGACCGCCCGGTAATTCTTCTTCACGACCTCCTCGCCCTTTCCTCCATAGGTCTTCTTGATAGCCCGCTTGATCGACTCGATCGCCTCATCCTTCGGCAGAACACCTGATATGGCGAAGAAACAGGTCTGCATGATCGTATTGACGCGGCTGCCCATGCCGGTGTCCTTGGCGACCTTGTAGCCGTCGATGACGAAAAAGCGGATCTTCTTGTCGATGATCTGCTGCTGGACGCTGCGCGGCAGTTTGTCCCAGACCTCTTCATGTCCGAATGGGCTGTTCAGAAGGAACGTGGCGCCCGGCACGGCGTCCTTCAACATGTCGTACCTTTCCAGGAAGACAAACTGGTGGCAGGCGACGAAGTTCGCCTTGTTGACAAGATAAATGGAGTGGATCGGGCGCGGTCCAAAGCGGAGGTGGGACACCGTCACGGTCCCTGCCTTGCGTGAATCGTACACAAAGTAGCCCTGCGCGTAATTGGGCGTGTCTTCTCCGATGATCTTGATGGAATTCTTGTTGGCGCCGACCGTGCCGTCCGAACCCAGTCCGTAAAACAGGCCGCGGAACACGTCGTCTCCTTCCGCGGAGAAACTCGGATCGTAGTCGATCGAATTATTCATCACATCGTCTACGATTCCGACGACGAAGTGATTCTTGGGCTGCGTCTTTTTCAATTCGTCATAGACACCCTTGATCATCGCGGGCGTGAACTCCTTGGAGGACAATCCGTACCGGCCGCCCACGACTTTGGGAAAACCAGCCAGATGCAGCTTGCCGGCGGACATCGACTCCACCAAGGCAGTGATCACATCCTGGTAGAGAGGTTCACCGGCAGCCCCAGGTTCCTTAGTGCGATCTAGAACGGCAATCACCTTCGTGGTCGCGGGAAGGGCCTTCACAAAGGCATCGACGGAGAAGGGCCGATAGAGCCGGACTTTTACCGCTCCGATCTTTTCGCCTCGGGCTGCGAGATATTCGACGGTCTCCTCTACCGCCTCGGCTCCGGAACCCATCAACACAATGATGCGTTCCGCGTCGGGAGCGCCGGCATAGTCAAACAGATGATATTTCCGGCCGACGATGCCTGCGAATTTGTCCATCGCCTTTTGGACCAATGCAGGCGCCGCCTGATAGAACAGGTTGCCGGCCTCGCGAGCCTGGAAAAACACGTCCGGGTTTTGTGCTGACCCCCTGAGCACGGGCTTCTCCGGCGTCAGTGCTCGGCCGCGGTGGGCTCGGACCAGCTCGTCGTCGATCATCGCACGCATATCGTCCGTGGTAAGCTGCTCGATTTTCATGACCTCGTGCGAACTGCGAAACCCGTCGAAAAAGTGAATGAAGGGAACTCGTGCCTCGAGCGTCGCAGCCTGGGCGATCAAGGCAAAGTCCATGATCTCCTGGATCGAGTTGGACGCGAGCAGGCCGAAGCCTGTGGAGCGCGTCGCCATCACATCACTGTGGTCCCCGAAGATCGAAAGAGCATGGGTCGCCACGGTCCGCGCGGACACGTGGAAAACGGTGGAGGTGAGTTCACCCGCGATCTTGAACATGTTGGGAATCATCAGGAGCAGTCCCTGCGCAGCCGTGAAGGTTGTCGTCAGCGCGCCGGTTTGCAGCGCCCCATGCACGGCTCCGGAAGCCCCACCCTCACTTTGCAGCTCGCTCACCGAGGGGATCGTGCCCCAGATGTTTCTCTTCCCTTCGGACGCCCACTGGTCGGACCACTCGCCCATGGGAGACGAAGGTGTAATGGGATAAATAGCGATAACCTCGTTGGTATGAAAGGCAACGTAAGCCGCAGCCTCGTTACCGTCGATTGTCACCATCTTTCGATTCATTGTTCACCTTTTCATTTGGAAAATTCGGATGTCGGGACTCGGTTGTTTGCAGCGGGCTGAGTATCAGACTCCTCGGCCCGCTGTTTGCTCTCCATCATCTGAAATCGCGCCGGATCCCTTCCTCCGGTCATCAAACGGGAATTAAGTATCTGTGCCTGCGCGCGAGCGGTTCGCCCACTTACCACAGCCGGAATTGTTGACCCGGCTTCGACAAGCGGTCGTGCAGAAATTGCCAAACCAACCATTTTAATCGATTTCGTCTCCCCTGCGCTCTATGTTTCGCACTTCTTTTTTCTTCATGCGTGTCCGGCTCGGGCTTGGCCGAATCGGAAGCGGCTGAGGCTAGTTCTGCTTACCAGGGATGACGTACTTGCCGATTCGCAGTTCGAAGTCCGTGGTGCCCTTGGGTGTGAGCGAGATAGTTCCTGCCGGACTGTTGGGGTCCAGCTTGAGTGTGATTCTGTCAATTTCAGACCCGCTGAAATCTCGCATCACCAGAACCCGGGTCGGAGCGTCAGGCTTTGCCTCGGATTCGAATGAAAGACCAACCATGCCGGCGGGAACATTCCAACGATCCAGTTTCAAGCGGGTCTCGGCAATGAGAACATACTGATACTTTTTCTGTGTCGCATCCGACATCCCGGAAGTGATCAGCCCTGCAATCGCGATCCGGGACTTATTGGGAAACTGGATTGCGGAAAAGTTCTTGTTATCCACAGGTATTACATCCATTTCCATGGGAACCCTGTCGGGAAGAAACCTGCGGCCGGCATCCGCGTCAAGCGATCGGCAGTTCTCCTCCTGCGCCAGCAGCACTATGGATGAGCTGACGACAAAAGCTATTGCCAGGCCACAAATCATCCTGCGCATCATGGCAGTGCCTCCTTCCGGGCCGAACAGCGCGCAAGCGCGACTACGACTGCCGGATCAGGCGTCGCCTGGATCAGAGCAAAAAACGCGCCATGGTTCCGGCGGGCGCAATCATACTCCAAACATATGATATGGAATCGTTTAATTTGATCATGAGAATTGAGAGCGACCGTAGGATGGGTGAAATTGCAGGAAATGACCTGAAGTGGTCGATTTGACCCAACTAAGTGGGCTCTTTCATAAATACGCTGACGTATTTTCTGAACGCAGAAGAACGCTGGCACAGCGTCCCAAAGGCGGCGTTTTTCTGCGTCCCACAAAATACGTCACCATATTTGCGGAATCGTGTACTTAGGGCTGGCGCAAGAATAAATTCACATTTTGGCGCGAGCACCGTCGCGCCTGCGGCGCTCCTGGGGCGGGCAGATGCGAGGCGCCGCGACGCAGGCGATATCGGTGTATATCGTCGAGGAGCGGCAACGAAGCAGATG
>DASQID010000089.1:0-7285 GCA_035631775.1 Acidobacteriota bacterium | reverse complement strand
CTCAGCGTGTGTGTGGTGCTCTGGGGAATCGGACCGGTGAAAGCCGGCCTCAGCCGGGGCCCCATCCTCGCGCCGTCTTTTGACGTACCCGGCCTGCACCGCATGATCTACCGTGATTACCCGGTGGAGCCGGTTGCGGCGGACCGGGCACGCCTCGCAGACGCCGCATACAAATCAAAGCGGGCCGAGCCTGCGCACTTCACGCTCAACTGGCTGTCTGCGACCGGGACCGGAATCTTGATTGCTGCGATCGCGACCGCTCTGTTTCTTCGAGTCCCCCCGGCTCATTTCCTCGCCACAGGAGCCCGGACCTTCCGCCGAATGCGGTGGCCGCTGGTGACGATCTCACTGATGATGTCCATAGGATTTATCACCCGCTACAGCGGCACGGACGCAACCCTGGGGCTCGCCTTCACTCGGACGGGATTCCTCTACCCGTTCTTTGCCGCTCTTCTGGGGTGGCTCGGGGTGGCGCTCACGGGCTCCGACACAAGCTCAAACGTTCTGTTTGGAAGCCTCCAGAAAATCACGGCTCAGCAGCTCGGACTTAATCCGGTGCTTATCACGGCGGCTAACAGCACTGGGGGCGTCATGGGAAAGATGATCGACGCGCAGAGCATTGTCGTCTCGACAGCAGCGACAGGCCAGCACGGCCAGGAGGGACGCATCCTGCGTTTCGTGTTCTGGCATAGTATAGCCCTGGCAACGATCATGGGAGTCATCGTGATGCTGCAGGCCTACGTCTTTCCCTGGATGATTCCATAGCTGGTCTTGGAGCCTTTGAGTCTTAGCGGTGGCTTTTAAAAAAGCCACCGCCAAGACGCGAGGGAACGAATACTCGTGGCTTTTTCGGCTAGTCGTCACCATTGGAGGATGCAGTCCGCCTGTCGGCCTTTCGCCTCGCACGCAATTTCTTCTCCCGCAGGCGACGTTCCGTGGCGCCAGGACCAGGCTCCGTGACAACGCGTTTTTTGGAGGGCTTGAGGGCGCGTGCAATCCAATCCCGGACCTTTTCGCGCGCATCAGCCAGATTCTTGTGCTGGTCTCGGGTGCGCTGGCTGGTGACAAGGAGTCTCCCGCTGCTGTCCAACCTCTTGGAAACGAGTTGAAGGAGACGGCGCCTGCTTTCGGGGCTGATGCCGAGGATACGGTTCAGATCAACCCGGAGTTCGACCTTGCTGGCTACCTTGTTCACGTTTTGGCCGCCGGGGCCCGATGCGCGCACGGCGCGCATCTCTATCGCATCTGCAGGAATAACGGCACCCCCTTCAACGAAAATAGGATCCGGCATAACTTTCCTAAAGCTTCAGGCGCCGCCGTCCGATAAGAAGATCAAACGTGGACCAAGCGCTATCCCCTCCCATTAATGCAGGTCCGACAATATCTGTATGTGCGGATCTGCGGAATCGTGGGAAGTGGCTATGTCCCCCGGCATAAGTTTTGACCCTTCAGCAGTTAGCGTCCAGCGCGCGGATCCGCGGTCTTCTGCCGCGCCCGGACCACGTCTGTTGAACCGGCTCACGGGAGCCCGAAATGCTCACGTCGCCGGCGAAGTAGCCCCTGCCGGCAGCAGCGCGCCCGAAGGACCGAGGCCTGCCGTCGTTAAGGCGCACCCCTCGACCGCCGCCGGGGACATGCTCGAAAGTTTGCCTGATCAGCAATCCGGCCGAAGGCAGCCGGAGGAAGTTAAAAAGAAACTCGAACTCCCCTTCATCCACAGCAGGCTGGAAATTCAGCTTTTGTCTGACGTGAAGAAAGCGAGCTCCGCCTACAGCTCCGGCAACTCCCATCACCACCAAGTCGATATTCGCGTTTAGCCCGATATCCGCAATCCCATGTTCATCAGCCCGGCTCGTCGACTGCACCGACTTCGCTGCCCCATGCCTCGCCTGAAGGCGAGGGGTTTCGCCCATCTCAAATGGGGAAACCGAACAGCATCTCGGCGCAATCAGCCGCACGCCTGTGGTATCATAATCCTATCGTTGCACTCGGGGAAGACGCGCAACCAACCACCCAGCTCGCAAAGTTATGGATACTGCCAAAAATTCGAAGAATGCCACAGAATTGGAAGCCAGGGAAGTTGCTGAATCTGCACGCGAAACGGAATGGGCCCAGCCCAGCTTTCTGCGCGATCTCTTCATGGGTAAGGTCCGATTGAGTCTCTTGCACCCTCACCCGGAGCAGGATCCCGAGGAAGAAGCTCGGTCGAAGGTGTTCCTGGAGGAGCTTGCCAATTTCCTTCGCACGGATGTGGACAGTGAGAGGATAGACCGCGAGGGCAACATACCTGAAGAAACCGTCGAGATGCTTCGCCGCATGGGAGCGTTTGGCATCAAGATTCCGAGGGAGTATGGGGGCCTGGGATTTTCACAGCTGACCTACAATCGTGCCATGGAGCTTGTGGCCAGCAGGGACGCTAACCTCACGGCTCTGCTCTCGGCTCACCAGTCGATCGGAGTTCCGCAACCGCTCAAACTCTTTGGTACCCCCGAACAGAAGAAGAAATACTTGCCTCGCCTGGCCAAGGGTGCCATTTCTGCCTTCGCCCTTACAGAGGTGCACGCCGGTTCTGATCCTGCAAACATGTCCACTACTGCACTGCCCACCGAAAACGGAGAAGCCTTCATCCTCAACGGCGAAAAACTGTGGTGTACCAACGGAACGCGTGCGGAACTTCTTATCGTGATGGCGCGCACGCCCTCAAAGTTCGTGAACGGCAAAGAAAAGCGTCAGATCACGGCCTTCATCGTCGAGGTGGGCTGGCCGGGAGTCGAAATCGTCAGGCGCTGCCACTTCATGGGGCTGAGAGCAATTGAAAATGGAGTGATCCGATTCACCAATGTGCGCGTGCCTCGAGAGAACATCCTGTGGAAGGAGGGCGGGGGACTGAAGCTCGCGCTTATCACGCTGAATACGGGGAGGCTGACTATTCCTTCCGCCGTAACGGGTGCTGCCAAGGCGGCACTGGAAATCTGCCGCAACTGGGGAAGCGAGCGCATCCAATGGGGAGCGCCCATTGGCAGGCACGAGGCGGTCGCGGAGAAGATCGGCAGAATGGCATCCACGGCATTTGCTATGGAGGCAGTCTCCGAGCTCTGTGCCTCGATCGCCGACCGAGGTGGATATGACTTCCGCCTCGAAGCGGCGGTAGCCAAGATGTTCAACACCGAGGCCGGCTGGCGCATTATCGATGACACCATGCAGATCCGGGGCGGACGTGGTTATGAGACCACTGCCTCCCTGGCAGCACGTGGCGAGCGGCCCATGCCCGTCGAGAGAATGATGCGCGACTATCGCATCAACCTGATTTTCGAGGGCTCCAGCGAGATCATGCGGCTCTTTCTCGCCCGCGAGGCTGTTGATTTCCACCTGCAGCTTGCCGGAGAACTCGTGAATCCTAAAGCTGCGACGGCGGCAAAACTGAGAGCGGGGCTTAGAGCGGGCTTGTACTATGCAGCGTGGTACCCGCGCCTTTGGTTCGGAAAGGGTTATCTGCCGAGCTTCGGAGAGTTCGGCATTCTGGCGCCACACCTTCGCTTCGTTGAGCGCTGCAGCAGAAAACTGGCCCGAACGATGCTCTATGTCATGCTTCGGTACGGAGCAAAACTCGAGCGCAAGCAAATGACGCTTTTCCGGCTGGTTGACATCGGAGCGGAACTCTTCGCAATCGCGGCATCATGTGTGCGCGCACAAATGCTGGCCCGCAAGGGGCGCTATGGCCGCGAAGCCGTCCAATTGGCGGATCATTTCTCCCGGCTGTCCCGGAGCAGGGTGGTCGCGTTGTTCCACTCCATTTTTCACAACATCGATGGTGAGACCTATCGGGTGTCTCAGCAGGTGATGAAGGGCGAACACACCTGGATGGAAGCAGGCATCGTCGGTCTGGAGGGAATGGAGCACAGCATGGAGCGCGCGGTTACCCGCGATTCAGAACTTGGTGAAGAGAGTGTCGGCATGGTCAAGTCATGACGAATTGGCTGTTCCGACTTCGCGTCAGGATTCCTATTTTGCGCTCCACTCGAAGATCTTCCATGGTTTGATCCGAAGCACCGGGCGCAAATCGATGCGCATCTTCTGGTACTGCGAGTACTTCCGGCGGAGGAGCGACACGGCCCGTGCATGCTCGCGGCCGGAATGCAGGATACGCGCCCGTCCCCGGATGAGCACAAATCTCAATTCTCCCCAATTCTCTTCATAGTGGTCGACTACGATAGCGACTTCTGGGTTTCTCCGGACGTTTTGTGCCCGATGGAGCCTCTCCGGCGAGACCCGCTTGGGTTTCTCGTCCAGGGAGGAATAGAGAATATTCCCGTCAAACACGAAACAGAAGGGGACCACAGCCGGCCGGTCTTCAGCGTCGACCGTGGCGAGGTGTCCAACCCTCTGAGCGTTTATGAAGCTCTTGAGCGACCCAGCTTGCGATCTCATACCAATCCTGAGGGTCCGTGCAAAAACAACCTGACAATTAGGCTGAAAGAAAAGTCCTGTGGCGCCGGTCATCGCACCGGCGGTTTCGGGGGTCTGATGACCCCCCGCACATGAGTACATTCTGAGCCAGGAGGCGATCGGACCCTAAGCCGCCAACGGTATCAGGTCTCGAAAATTTCATTTTGATCGCGAATCTGCCCACGGACTGAGCGCGGGGAACGCAAATTGAAATTTCCAAGACGTGGAATCATTCACTCGACGACCTGCTTAAATCTCTTGTATGTCGGCCGCGGAGGCCCAGGTTTGTATTCCATAACCGCCCCCTGTTCGCGGAGCCTTTGCGTCAGCTCGATAGTGTCCACATCCTGCACCGGAACAGCGGCATCAATGGCCATCTTTGCAGCGACTCCGGCCGCCTGCCCGATGATCATGTACTGCGGCTCCATGCGCAAGGAGGAGTACGCCACATGGCTTGCTGAAAAGCACACCGGAACCAGGAGGTTCTGAACCTCGTTCTTCCGAGGAAGCATGATCCGGAAGGGGATCTGATAGGGTGTCACTGGGACCTGCATGTCCCCTTCGTTCACCACGAACCCGTCTCCGGTCGGGATGCGCTGGATGTTGTGCGAGTCGCTGTTGTAGGAACCCATTCCAATGGGATCGGGTTTGGTGAGATCGGTCTGCAGATCCTTCTGCGTGACCACATACTCACCGACCATGCGCCGCGCTTCACGGATGTAGAGCTGGTGCGGCCAGTTGCCTGTGTCGGTGAACTCATCCTTCGCGAGCCCCCACTGTCGGGTTTCCTCCTGGAGTGCCCGCGGCACGCTCGGATCGTTGGCCAGGAAATAGAAAAAGCCGGCGATGTAGTCTATGTGTTCCTGCCAGATTCTTTGCCGCGTCTTGTAATCCCCCTCGGGATAGCCCCAGTTCCTTCCGATGAAATCCGTCGAGAAGGCGCCGTTGTTGTTTACATCCGCCTTCTTGTTGGGGATGGAATCAGGTTTGCAGACCTCATCCAATCGCGGCGCGCGCCCCAGTTTCTCCGTCATTGCCCTGAGCATCCGTGCCATCAACTCGTATCGCCGGGGGGTGTAACCAGCTGGTTTTGGAAATGGAATTTGATTGTTCTTGTCGCTGGACAGGCAGAGACGGAAATTGTAGGCCTGCACTTTTTTGTCCCCGGCCCCAACCTCTCCGGCCGGGCCCGGAGAGACCTCGGGGAGCAGCTTCCCGTCGGCATCATAGGGAGAAATGTTGACGGTGAACTGATGGTAAGGAGTACGCTCGCGCACGCCTGCCAAGGACTCGCCGTACTGTGAAACGCCCTCACGGCCCCAGGTGTAGGAAACGCCGGCCTGGGCCATCAGGTCTCCCTCGTAACTGCAATCCGCGAAAATCCTGGAAGTGAAAGAAGCGCCGTTTTCCGTGGAGATCTTGATAATCCGGCCGCCTGCTTTCATGACACCAGTCTTTTCGCGCAGCCGATGGCGGACCAAGACGTTGACGCCCGCATCATCCAGCATTTCCCTGAAGACCTGCTCGGCCACGTGAGGCTCGAAATACCACGATGCATCCTGGCCGAATCGTCGCAGGGAGTAGCGGTTTCCAACCCTCCAAAAGAACTCGAGAGCATAGCCGCCGATGACTTCCTTCCGGCCGTAGTCGGTGTAGGAAAGTCCTCCCGAAACCATGCCTCCGAGGTGGTCACGCGGTTCGAGGAGGGCGACCTTGAGCCCTTCGCGAGCCGCACTCACTGCCGTGATGACCCCTCCCGCCGTTGCCCCGTACACGACCACGTCGTAACCCGCAGCGGGAATTTGAACGGAGAAGAGCAGGGAACAAGTGCCCATAGCCGCCAGAAGCCTGAATGTCTGCCGAAGGTTAGTTATAATCATAGTGCGTACATTTTAAACCTTATGTGCGTTGCATATGCTCTCTTCGCGGCATGTTTTTTTTGGATGTATCGATGCGTGCCTGACCTGGACGACGCTCCATCGTGGCTGCTTAAATGAGGTGCCCGGTTATGCGATATACCTGGATTGTGGCCGTTGCATTGATTCTCAATTTCTACGCAGGCGGGCAAGATCGGCCCGTCCCAACCATGGAGGAGATGCATCGCCTGCATCAGGACTCGAAGGCCTACATTGCGTTCCTGGATGATCCGAAGCGAGACGCCTATCAAAAGCCGCACGAAGTCATCATGGCCTTGGGCTTAAAGGAAGGTGAGGTCATCGCCGATGTGGGCGCCGGCTCCGGCTACTTCTCCTTCCGAATCGCGCACCACGTCGGGGAAAAGGGGCGCGTCTATGCGGTAGACATCAATCCCGACATGATCGTCCATATGAACCGCCGCATACGGGATCTCCATCTTGATAATGTCGTGACCATTCTTGCCGCGCCGGACGATCCGCTTCTAGCCGATGCCTCTGTCGACCGCTTCTTCATTTGTGAGACCTGGCACCACATTGAAAACCACGCGCATTACTTGTCCCTCATGAAAAAGATGCTCAGGCCCGGTGGACAAATCATTATGATCGACTTCCAGAAAAAGGAGCTCCCCATCGGGCCGCCGATGGAGATGAAGATTGATCGAGAAGACCTCCTCAAGGAAATGGAATCGAACGGATTCCGCCTGCTGGCGGAGCACAAATTTCTCCCCTATCAGTACTTCCTGGTGTTTGGTGTCAGGTCTTGAAAATCTCATTTTGCCACTTAGCAGGATGCTGAAAAACTCCAACTAAAGTGGCTTTCGCGCATCTGTATATGCAAACTCCTTCGAACCTTTTTCCACGGAGTCAAACGATGCGCGGAACCGACGAACATGAAGATTGGATGTTCAGCTATATCTCGGCGG
>DASQID010000088.1:0-1669 GCA_035631775.1 Acidobacteriota bacterium | reverse complement strand
TCTCACCCGAGAGGAATCACATAATCGAACCAGAGATTGCCCTTCATGAAGCCCTGGGGTAGGACCGGCATTGTGACGTTTGGTGCTCCCTGCACCTGAAGTGCATCGCTGCGTACTACCCGATGGTCCGCCTGTCGCTCGAGCGCGTCGATCAGCTTGGACTCGGGGATCGAGGGCCACGGAGTGCTCTGGGTGGAGAGCATCGCGGCGAATTTTCCCGTCGCCATTTTCTCCAGCGCTCCTTTAGGAGTTGCGTTTACGCTGCCGTGGTGACCCACCTTATAAAAACTCACTTGCGAGAGAAGCTGGTCGGAGCCTTCCTTTTCGATCCAGAATTTCCAGTTTCCGTACTGAGCATCGCCGGCAAATAGCAGGTTTTGGCCCCGGTACTGGAAGAGGGTCACCAGGCTGGTGTTGTTAATCACCTGGTCGAGAGCGAACGCCAATCCCTCGTTCGACGAGGCGGCCAGGTCCTTGAGGAGCTTTACCTCCTTCTCGGTCAAGCGTGGACCTTTATCGCCCCGCCGGGCGTGCCACCGGCTGTGGAAGGGTTTCCGCACGTTGGATTCCTGAACCTTGCCACTGACCAAGCGAAGGTACCGCTGGCCGGCAGGTGGATCCATTTGAGCCAGGAATTGCGGGCTTCGGGGCGGGCCAAGCACCTTGACCGTTAGTCCCTGTATGCCTGCGGGATTCTTCAAGTCCTGTCCTGATTCGAAATATTTGATTTCCGCCCCGTGGAGGCCCGACCGAAGGAGATCGAAGGCTGCCTGGTTGCTCGCGAGGTTCAAAAGCACAGCCCGGACTGCATCATATCGGGCCCCTCCCTGTGCTGCAAAGTGTTGCGAAAGACTGTCAACCAGCGCCATCTGCTTCTTCTTCAATTTCACCGCATCCGGGTCGGCCGGATTCTCCGTCCACGGCATCCATACTTCCTTCACGCTGAATGCCGAGAATTGCGCAGCGAACGTCCCAAAACCGGAGATGTGGTCCTGGTGTGCATGGGTGGCAATGACGATGTCCGCTTTTTTGTCCGTCATCTGCACGAGATCTTCGACCGCCTTCCCGATGGTGCCGATGTCACCCCTGGCGTGAACTCCGCAGTCCACCACGATCTGATGGGGCCCGGGCAGGGTCAGCAGGAAAAAATCGCCAAAGCCGACCCGGTACATCCGGATGCGAATCTGCTCCTTAACAGCTGGTGTTTTGCCTGTCATGTCAGTACCCCCTGTGGATTGCGCTTATTGTCAACGCCTTCTGTCCGGCTTCCGTCAGGTAGGGCCCCGCCGCAGTCCTGCGCACGATCCCCTGGAATTCACGCTGCTCGGCGAGCCGGCGCTCGTTTTCGACGCGCTTGAAGAGTGTGTACAGGACATTGCACTCGTGATCCAGAATGATTGTGGAACCGCCACGAAAATCGAATTTGGGAGACTTGGGCAGAGACGGGTTGATTGGGACCTCCTTGTGTTGCAGCAGTTCCGCCACAAACCCAAAAGTGACGAAGCCTTCCGGGCTTGTGCGTTGAACGGGGTTGAACGAGACGGACTCGACCGGCAGGTGAGGCGACAGGCCAAAAGCCTTGGCGTTCTCCTTGGCATACTGCGAAATGAGTTTTTCTCTGCGACTGATTTCCCTCTCGGATTCCTCCCCGATCACATTAAGCCGAAGC
>DASQID010000087.1:0-3278 GCA_035631775.1 Acidobacteriota bacterium | reverse complement strand
CTATTAGGCTGCGGCCCGCAGGCCCGCTGGCTTTGTTGCTCGCTCCTCACATACCACCCTGGGTATAGCTCGTCGCTCGCGCCTCGCCAGCGGGCCTGGGGGCCTGCAGCAAAGTGTAACCTTTATTTATTGACAGGCCCTTATCACGTGCCACTGCCCTAAATTCTCACGCTTTCGAAAGCGAATCCCCGATGTACGCTGTTCACTAGTGACATGTCGTCCGGGCTTCAAGCCCGGACCCACTTGAAATCAACGGCGTGGGCAGCTCATGGTGTTGAGATTCCTCACACGCGTCGCCGCTCGCACGCCTTGTGTCCGTATGCACCGACTCGCTCCGAAACATGGTGAGAAATGCATATCAACGAGTACTGCTGCGCCTGGCCTCCAGCGCGATTCGCCTAATTCGTGACGGATTTTTGTTATATGCTTTAGTAATCTGTTATACAGGAGTGACATTTGGAGTCGAGCCACTTTTGCGCCGTAGAAGAGGCTCTCGACCTTGTCCGCGACGGCAAAATGATCATCGTCGTCGACGATAGGGATCGCGAGAACGAGGGAGACGTTGTCCTTGCGGCGGAGCATGTCACGGCCGAGGCGATCAATTTCCTGGAGACGTGCTGCCGCGGTTGGATCTGCGTTCCCCTGGCCAGCTCTCGACTCGAACAATTGGACCTCCCGCTGATGGTAAGCCGGAACACGGCGCGGCACGGCACAGCCTTTACGGTCACCGTGGACGCGCGCCAGGGTACCACGACCGGCATCTCCGCCAAGGAACAAGCTCACACCATCCGCACGCTCATCAATCCGTCGACACGTCCGGCGGATCTCCTCCGGCCCGGCCATGTCCGCCCTCTGCGAGCGCAGCCCGGCGGCGTTCTCACGCGCGCGGGACACACCGAAGCAGCGGTCGATCTTGCCAGGCTCGCGGGTCTCGTTCCAGCCGGGGTCATCTGTGAAGTCAAACGCGCCGATGGCGAAATGGCTCGGCTTCCGGATCTCATCGAGTTTGCCTCGTTACACGACCTCCGCATCCTGACCATTGAGGAGCTCATCAAGCACCGGCGGCGTACTGAGAAGCTGATTGCCCTCGAGGCCTGCACTCAATTGCCCACGCGCTATGGGAGTTTCAAGGCGTACGCTTACAAGTGCGAAGTCGACACCCGCCCCTACCTTGCCCTCGTAATGGGAGAGATCAACGGTTTGGTGCCTGTCCTGGTCCGCGTTCACTCCAGCTGCGTCACCGGGGACCTCTTTGATTCCCTCCGTTGCGATTGCGGAGACCAGCTGCACCTCGCGTTGGAGATGATTTCCCAGGCCGGACGCGGGGTGATCGTCTACCTCGAGCAGGAAGGGCGCGATATCGGGCTGGTCAACAAGATACGTGCTTACAGTCTCCAGGACAAGGGCCTCGACACCGTGGAGGCCAATCTCCAGCTCGGCTTTCCGCCGGATCCCCGCGACTACGGCATCGGGGCTCAGATCCTGTACGATCTCGGAGTCCGCAAGATGCTGCTGATGACCAACAATCCGCAGAAGCGCGTGGGACTGGAGGGCTACGGCCTCTCGGTAGTCGACATCGTCCCGCTGATTGCTCCCGCCAATGCGCACAACCAGAGATATCTGCGCACAAAATCCGAGAAGCTCGGCCACGACCTGGACCCTGCTAAAGTGGTCGACCTCCCCGGTTCCACTGCACTCCGCAACCTCTGAAGCGTATCTGTATGCGCCGTTCCTTGGCCTCGGCTTCGCGCCGGGGGATACCACCAGCCTCCGCAACCAGCCGGCAGAAGGCAGCAGGCAGACGGCAGTGAGACGGAGTTTCGATACGATAAACGGAGGACCCCGGGCCTCATTCCTTTTCTGCGCGGGTCCCCTCGGCAGACATGGCTCCGTCCCAGCGTCGTGCCAGGTCGAGGCGAATTCCCACCTGGTCGAGCACGCGCATTACTATGTGATCGACAATATCCTTGACCGTTTCCGGATGGCTATAAAAGGCCGGCACTGGCGGAATAATGACGGCACCCATGCGGGAAAGCTTGAGCATGTTCTCCAGATGGA
Source organism: Acidobacteriota bacterium (assembly GCA_035631775.1). Taxonomy (GTDB): domain Bacteria; phylum Acidobacteriota; class UBA6911; order UBA6911; family UBA6911; genus DASQID01. The sequence goes on along the minus strand of DASQID010000087.1, from coordinate 1,220 downwards.
TGTCGCTCAGCGGAGATTCGCGGACAACGAGAACCAGCTTGCGTCGCTCCTTCAGTACCACGTCGGCGGCTCGGTGGATGAGATTGTCCCCGTGCCCGTGGGCAATTGCTGAAAGAGTACGACTGCTGCAGGGCGCTACTATCATCCCATCCGTGGTGAATGAGCCGCTCGAGATGGCGGCGCCCAAATCCCGTTCCTTGTAAGTAGCCGAGGCCAGCCTTTCGAGCTGGCCGACGGTGAAGGAGGTTTCATGTGTGAGTGTGTGCGCTCCCCATTTGCTGAGCACAAGGTGACTTTCAACTTCCAAACTCCGCAGCACCTGCAGGATTCTGACTCCAAAGATCGATCCGGTCGCGCCGGTAATCGCCACGATGAGTTTTTTGGGATTGGTAGCATTCATGCTGTTGCATTCTACTCCACAACTTCCCGCACACACAGTACCGCAGCCGGCTGTCTGTCGCTCGATCTGCAGGCGAGGGTGGGCGCCTCCATAAGTGGACCCTGGCGGCAGGGACAGAGAGCCGGATGGAACAAAAGGCATGCTGTATTCGTTCTACTGAGTCAAGCGGCTCTATCCGAGCTCCAGGAGGGAAAGCATGAGGAAAGTCTTAGGTTGTGTGCTGTTGACGTCGGTAGTCGTGCTCGGTGCGGGGAAACTCAGTGGCAAATGGTCCGGCAGCTTCGACATATCCAGTTCGGACGGCGAATCGCACCCCGATTCGGCCTTTATGGTGTTGAAGGAAAACGGCGGCACCGTAGAGGGGACTGCCGGTCCAAATGCGGACGAGCAGATGGAGATAAGGAATGGCAAGCTGGATGGCGACAAACTGACATTCGAAGTCGTAAAGGAGGGCGGGACAATCAAGTTTGATCTGGTATTTGAGGGCGACTCGATCAAAGGCACGGCGGAGGGACAGCGTCCCGATGGTGTGAAGATGACTGCCAAACTTGATCTGAAGCGCGCCGAGTGAAGAACCGACAGACTGTCGCAAATCGAAGCTGCCACGAATTTCACGATCGTACTCAATCGTTCGTAAAATTCGTGGCAGATTTTGTCAGCCAGTATCGTAACTAGTACTATTTTCTGTCGCGAAACTTCATGAATCGCCCATCAGGTCGGGCCCCGGAGGGGCCCAAGCAAGTAGCCGGGGGCGCAAGCCCCCGGATAGGATATTGCATAATATCGAGCCCCGGCAGGGGCGAAAGGCCTTTGTACGCAA
>DASQID010000086.1:0-10445 GCA_035631775.1 Acidobacteriota bacterium | reverse complement strand
CCCTGACCCCCGGCTCCTGATCCCTGACCCCCATCTTGGGTCGTCTTGACTGGATGCATCCTGCGGTATAGCATCAAGGCTTCAATTGCTTCCAACCCAATTCAAGATCGAGTCAACCGGAGAAGGTGAAGATTGAGCACTGAGTCCATCCTCTATGATGCGGCGGTTATAGGAAGCGGTCCGGGCGGATACGTGGCAGCGATCAAGGGCAGCCAGCTCGGCCTGAAGGTTGCTCTCGTTGAGAAGTATGCGAAGTTTGGAGGGACCAGCCTGCACTGGGGCTGTATTCCTACGAAAGCCCTTCTGTATAACGCCGACCTCTACGAGAAGGCGATCAACGGCAAGGAATTTGGGATCCTTTACAAGGACATCAACCTTGACTTCCGCCAAGTCAAGGCCCGGAAAGATAAGATCGTCAAGAAACTGGCCACGGGAACCGACTTTCTGATGAAGAAGAACAAGGTCGCGACGTTCCGAGGGAAGGGAACCATTAGCGAGCCTGGAAAAGTCCTGGTGGAAGGAGAAGGAGTTTCCGAAGTTCGGGCCAGAAACATAATTGTCGCCACAGGCTCCGAGGCCACCCTCCTGCCTGGACTGGAGCTTGACGGCCACTGCCTGCTGACCAACAGGGAGATACTCGACCTGGAGAGAATTCCCAGATCCCTTCTCGTGGTTGGCGCCGGACCTGTGGGGATGGAATTTGCCTCTATCTTTTCCCGTTTCGGCACAAGTGTGACAATCGTGGAAATGCTGCCGAGAATACTTCCGGGTGAAGACCACGACGTGTCCGAGGAACTGAAGAAGGTGCTCACGAGACGGAAGGTGAAGATCCTCGTCGACACTCGTCTGGAGAATATTACCGTGGCGGATGGGGAGGCCTGCGCCACCGTCTCCGTCTCAGGAGGCGAGACGCGGGAAATCAGAGCGGAAAAAGCGCTGATCGCAGTCGGCCGTACACCCGTCAGCGGCGGCATTGGTCTCGAACGGCTGAGGGTGGCCGGCTCAGACGGTTACATCCCGGTGAACGAGCACATGGAAACGAGCGTACCCTGCATCTATGCCATCGGTGACGTTGCCCATAAGCAGCAGCTGGCTCATCTTGCCTCGCATGAGGGCATGCTGGCCATGCGCCGCATAGCCGGGGAGAGCCCCCAGCCGATCAACTACGACGTCGTCCCCAGCTGTACTTATTGCAGTCCCGAGGTTGCCAGCGTGGGATTGACCGAACAGAAGGCGCGTGAACGCGGGATTGATGTCACAACGACCAGATTTCCCTATGCCGCAGTGTCAAGGGCCACCATCCTCGGTGAGAATGACGGATTCGTGAAGCTGATCTGCGACCGGAAATACCAGCAGATACTCGGGGTGCACATGGTGGGGCCGCACGTCACGGAGTTGATTGCGGAGGGCACATCACTCATAGGGCTCGAGGCCTCGGCAGGTGACGCATCCCACCTCATTCACGCCCACCCGACCATTTCCGAGGGAATCATGGAAGCGGCGCACGCAATCTATGGCGGCGCGTCCATTCACTACTGAGAAGACAGGTGTCTGAAATAGCCAAGGAGTGCCTGGCCGCATTTCTTGGGTCGGCCGAATACTCGCGAACCCTTGCTCTACAACTGCGCATCTGCGAGTTGAAAAAGGCGGGCTTTGAACCGGACGTACTTCTTTTATTGGAACACCCGCCCACGATTACGCTCGGGCGCAACGGCAAGTGGCACAACCTGCTGGTGTCAGAGGGGGAACTCGAAGAGAGGGGGGTCCGGCGATACGAAGTGGATCGCGGCGGCGATATAACATTTCACGGTCCAGGACAGCTGATCGGATACCCTCTGATGAGACTGGATCCGGGTGAAAGAGATGTGCACGTCTTCATGTGGAATCTCGAGGAATCTATCGTCCGTCTGCTGAGGGAATACGGAATCGAAGGAGGTCGCGTCGAAAAGCTGACGGGCGTCTGGACGCCCGCGGGTAAGATCGCGGCTATGGGTATCCACATCAGTCGCTGGATTACCCGCCATGGGTTTGCTCTGAATGTGAACACCGACCTTTCCTACTATGATCTGATAATTCCGTGCGGAATCAGCGGCAAGAGCGTTGCCTCGATGGAGACAGTGCTTTCCAGAAAGATCGACTTGCGGGAAGTGGCGCAGAAGTACGTTCACCATTTCGCTCACGTCTACAAACGCCGAACGACGATGATCTCTGAGCGCGACCTGGAGGAGAACCTGGAGCGGTATAGCCGGCCCTGAACGGCAACGAAGCAGATGCCCGCCCGCCGCCGCGCCTGGGGGCCAGCAGCAAAATGTGAAGTTATTCTTGCGCCAGCCCTAAGGACGCAAAGAACGTCTCCAAGTGTCGGTAAACTGCAGACATTGCCCGATACGGGACCGGCTAGGGCGCGTCGACGGCAAGCGGTGCCTGCAGACGGAATTCCAGTACCGTCTCAGCGGGGATCTTCAAGGTTTGACCTTTCGTAAGCACCTGCACTCCCGTCCCTACTGCGGCGCCCGAGGCGGCTCCTACCGCAGCCCCTTTTCCCCCGCCTGCGATAGCTCCGATAATGGCTCCCAGCGCAGCCGTCCCGCCGACCGTGGCTGCGGTTCTCTGCCCCCTGGAAGATCCGACCTCGGTGTAATCCGTCGTATTCAAGGTGTAGCGTTTGCCGTTGGCATCAATTTCCGTCAGTTCGAGAACCAGCTGGGATTGGCCCGCTATCCTTCCCGATTCCTTGGCATAGGCAATCCTTCCTTTTACCGGAGTTCCCCTCGGGAAAACGGTTTGATCACCCAGCACTACAGGGTCCTCAATCGTGGCATCGAAGGAATCTCCGACGCGATTCCGATCAGTGTCTATGACGGTTGTGGTGCGAATGGTAACGGCAGTACCGGACGGCAGAGTATTCGACGCAGCCGCCGGCGGAAGCGAACGGGATGGGGTGCTTGCTACCTCACGGGCAGGCGGAGTGTTTTGTGGCTGGCTGACGGTGCCGGAGCCTGTATTCGGAGTGGTACTGAATCTCCTATCCGGCGCAGGGCTCTCCAGTGCGGGTTCCTTGAAGACTATCTGGGCAACGTCGGTGGTTTTGAAAGTCTGCACATTGTCGAGGATGCGAAACTCGACGGTGTTGCTGTCCCCCCGAACGAACTTGCCGGAATAGCGGTTGCCGCTCTTCAAGATGATCTCGTCCCCCCACACCAGCGGGGTGATTAAGAGAAGCGATAGCAAGGCCGATAGGAGAAGCGTTTTTCTTTTCATGATGAGACTCCCTTCATAATTGCTTCAGGGCACCGAATAATTCCTTCAGCGCACCGAGTTGGCAGCAACCCATTCCGAACGCCGACACTCCCTCAACGGTTGGATGCAGCGAATTCTCTTGAGTTTCAGATTCGAATTCATTAGTCATTATTGGCGCGCTGCTGAACGAGCCGCAAGATCCCTGCCAATAAGCACTTCTTGCTGGGCAAATGATAAGGAAGCGTAAGTGCTAATGCAATGGTGTCAGGTCTTGAGAGTTTCATTTTTGCGCAAGAGGATCTCGACCGGCCAGGGGTGCTGAGGCAAAATGAAGATTTCAAGACCTGACACCCAAATAGAAATAGCCGAATACAAAGCGCGGCCTGGGGCGTAATTAGCATTAAGGGCTGGCGCAAGAATAACTTCACATTCTGCTGCAGCCCCCAAGGCCCGCCGGCGAGGCGCGAGCGACGAGCTATACCCGGGGTGGTATGTGAGGAGCGAGCAACAAAGCCAGCGGGCCTGCGGGCCGCAGCCTGAAAGGGCGCGGCGGGGGGCGGGCATCTGCTTCGTTGCCGCTCCTCGACGATCTACACCGATATCGCCTGCGTCGCGGCGCCTCGCATCTGCCCGCCCCAGGAGCGCCGCAGGCGCGACGGTGCTCGCGCCAAAATCTGAATTTATTCTTGCGCCAGCCCTAAGGATCCGCGTCGAAATATGATCGCATCTTGGCTCGGAATGTATTCATGTGTGCGTGGAGTCATCAGACCCCACGGTCGCGGCCTCCGGCCGCGGCGCGCGCCGGGCTGATGACCGGCACCACAGGACTTTTTTCCCAGCCTAATTGTGAAGACATTTTTGTACGGACCCCTAAGCATCATTGCCAGGTCCCATTACTAATTGAGGGAGGATTCATGAGTGGCCTTCGTATCCGTTTTCTGACGCGGTTCTTGATCGGTACCGCCTTTTTAGCCGTCCTCCTTGCTCCACTGCCGGGAGCGAGTCAGGGAAAGAAGGGCAAGTCACCTGCCAAGGCCCCGTCCGTTGCCGCACAGGTGAATGAGGAATACACGGTAAAAATTCGTGAATATACAACCGAGAAGTTCTTTCTTACCGAATTCGTCGATCATCTGCCTGCATCCGACAAGGTGCCCTCTCCGGATAAGGTGCTTGGGTATGTCATCGGCACCCCGGACCGGCTGACCTATACGAAGGACATCAATCGGTACATGCGCGAGCTTGAAAAAGCCAGCCCACGAGTGAAGGTATTCTCCATTGGATTGTCCGACGAGGGGCGCGAGGTCCTTGCAGTTGTGATATCGGACGAGGCAAACATCGCCAGGCTGGAGCGCATCAAGGATATAAACGGAAGACTGGCCGATCCTCGCAAAGTCAAGGACGAAGCGGAAGCCGCAGCTTTGATTGCAGAGACGAAACCAATCTACTGGATGTCCGGATCCATCCATTCTCCGGAGACCGGCTCGCCCGAGATGCTCATGGAGCTTGCCTACCGGCTGGCCGTTGAAGAGTCCCCCTTCATACAGAACCTTCGCAGGAATGTCATCGCCATGATCACTCCCGCGAGCGAGGTGGACGGCCACGACCGTGAGGTCGACGTATATCGCTATCGCAAGGACAATCCCAAGAAGCAGGCGCCTTCGCTGTTGTACTGGGGAAAATACGTAGCCCACGACAACAATCGTGACGGCATGACCCTATCGCTGCGGCTCAGCCAGATCATGATGAAGAACTTTCTGGATTTCCATCCGATAGTTCTTCACGACCTCCACGAATCCGTCCCCTTTCTATACACATCGACCGGGAGTGGGCCCTACAACTCCTGGTTGGATCCGATCGTGGTAAACGAGTGGCAGGAACTCGCTTTTTATGAGGTCGGCGAATTCGCCAAACGTGGCGTTCCGGGGGTCTGGACGCACGGCTTCTATGACGGATGGGCTCCCAATTACATGTTCTACATCGCCAACGGACATAATTCGATCGGACGGTTCTATGAGACTTTTGGCGGGAACGGTGCCGACAGTGGAGATAGAACCGTGCCCGCAAGCCAGACGACGCGAGCGTGGTATCGGCCCAACCCACCGTTGCCGAGAGTGAAGTGGTCCATACGAAACAACATCAACATGCAGCAGAGCGGCGTGCTGATGGCCATGGGCTACGTCGCCGAGAACAGGGACCGGATGCTGCGCAACTTTTATCTGAAGAGCAGGCGTTCCGTCGAGAAGGCGACTGCGGAAGGCCCTGCCGCATATGTGATTCCCGCGACCGAGAAGCGGGCCTACGATGCTGCCGATCTGGTAAACCTGCTGAGGCGTCAAGCGTGCGAAGTGCATGTCGCCAACGAGACGATCAAGACGAAGGACGGGGACTTTCCCGCGGGAAGCTTTATCGTCCGGATGGATCAGCCGTACTCGCGGATGGCTGACATGCTGCTCGACTCCCAGTTCTTCAATGTCAACGAGCCGCGTCCCTATGACGACACCGGTTGGACCCTGGGAGCGCTGAAAAATGTCAAGACGGTTCGGGTGAAGGATCCTGCGATTCTCAAGGGATCCATGTCGCTCTTGGCGACGGACGCAAGACCCAAGGGAGCTTTGCAGGGAACGGGCCGTGCGGCATACGTGATTCCACACAATGCCGACAATAACCTCGTGCTCCTCCGGTTCCGCCTGCCCGATGTCAGGATGCTTGCCGCGGAAGAGCCGTTTGAGGCAGAGGGACAGAAATTCGGACGCGGCTCGTTCGTCATACCGGCAACAGGTGATCTCAGGGACCGGCTTGCCGGCGCAGCTGAACGGCTTGGTGTGCCGGCATTCGCTCTCGCCGAGATGCCCAAAGTCGCGACTCACGCGCTGGCGGTTCCCAGAATGGCCATTCTCCACACATGGACCAGCACGCAGAACGAGGGATGGTATCGTCTCGCATTTGATACGCTGGGCATCCCCTACAGTTACATCTCGGACCATGACATCCGGGATGACGCCGGCCTGAAGTCCAAATACGATGTGATTATCTTTCCGCCCGTGGGAGGAGGCTCAGCGCAACGCCTGGTTAACGGCAGCCCCATGCGGGGCGATCCTGTTCCCTGGAAAGCCACTGAGAAGTACCCCAACCTTACCGGACCCAACGGTGCGCAGACAGACGATATGCGGGGCGGGATGGGTCTCGAAGGTGTTCTGAACCTCAAGAAGTTCGTTGAGCAGGGAGGCCTCTTCGCAGTGGTTCAGGGTAACAGTTCGATCCCGATTGATTTCGGATTGGTTGAAGGGATTTCGATCGTCGAGGCCAGGCAACTGCAGGCGCGTGGCAGCGTACTCAGTGCCGAAGTTGTTGACAAGAAGAGCCCGATCACTTACGGCTACGATGACAAGCTGCCGCTCTATTTCAGCGGAGCGCCTGTTCTCAATTTGGTGACCGGCTTCGGTGGTCGTGGAGGCTTCGGCGAATTCTTCGGCGGCGCCCCGGCCGGCGGCCGCGAAACTGGACGGGGCAGTGTTAACGATCCCGATGTCGTCCAGGCCCGTGCGCTGTTCGTTCCTCCCAAGAGGGAGGAGGGCGAAGACGGAATCCCGCCGGAATACCGTGAGATGGCGCGTAACCTGCTGCCGCCGGAAGAACTTCGCCCGAGGGTGCTCCTGCGCTGGGCGCCGGAGAAGGAGCTTCTGATCAGCGGCATGCTCGCCGGCGGGTCGGAACTGGCCGGCAAGCCGGCAGTGCTCGATGCCCCGCTGGGAAAGGGACACATCCTCTTCTTTGCCACCAATCCGTTCTGGCGCATGGAGACCACTGGCAGCTATATGCTGCTGTTTAATGCGGCACTGAATTTCGACAATCTGACACCGAGGAAAGCACCGGAGCAGCCCAAGGACAAGCCAATGCCCGAATAGATGACCTCGGACGGACCGTGAGTCTCTGCGTCGACGCGCCCGGATAATTCATGAAGAAGAGCGGCCGCGCACCTACTCTGAACGGGCGTGACACAGTTCCTGTGCGGACGGGTCCGTGACCCGTCCCCATGGCCTGTCGAGCGAGACCTTCGAATCGTTCGTTCCTGGCGGCCATAAATGCGTCTTTGGTCGTATGCCTATCACACGTTGTGACCTGCGACGGGTCACTGACCCACATGCGCTAACTTAAAAGATATCGCTGTCGGGAAAGGAATCGGAATCGGTATCGCGATCGCTTTCGCCCCCATCCTTGTCGTATGGATCCGGTTCAGCCCTGGACGGAACAACCGCGCTGTCCGAGAACCGAATCCGATTGCGACCCCGATAGCGATGCCGATGCCGCATCAATTCTACACCTCTGCGACCATTACCGTCCGGTATGCAGATCGTATTCAGCTTTAAGTTAGCGCCTATGGGTCACTGACCCGTCGCCACAGGAATTGCGCCACAGCTGTCGCGGAGATATGTATCAACCCCAGCTGGCGGATTTTGAAAAGACACCGCGAAAAACAGCAGTTAGAACTCGGAAGGGCGTTCCAGGTCCATCAGTTCTTTGAGCCCGGCATTCACATACACAATATCCCTGCTACCCCTGCCGAGAATGATTGCCCAGTCGCCCTTCTCGTTTTTTACGACGGAACCGAAGATCTTGCGCTTCCTCCCCGGGAAGAACACCTCCCAGAAAATCCAGCCGAAGTGGGCAGTCCCGTTGTCAACATAGAAAGCGGGGACCCTTTCTCCCGGTTCGATCTTGATCTCATCTACCCGCGCAGGCCGGTATCCCTCCTGAATCAGGGTTTCCAGGAACAGCGGAGTCGCGTCGGTACCCTCGAGGCTGAGATTGTGGCAACCGCGCCGAACGCCGCGTCCTCGGATCAGGCTTTGGAGAGCCTCACGCACCTCTTCTGAGTTCATTGGGCCGAGGAAGTTTCCAGGTTCAACCGCTCCGGCTGATTCCTCAAGCTCAAGAGGAAGGCTATCGCCATCAAGAATCCGGCGCTTAGGAAAGGCCACTTGTAGCCGACGGAGTCGAAGGTGAAGCCACCCCACGCGGGACCGATAATGCGCCCCAGGCTCGCCATGGATTGGGCAATGCCCATGACTCCGCCCTGCTCATCTGCATGGCTGGAGCGGGAGAGCAGGCTGGTGAGGGAAGGATTGTTTATTCCGACGCCGAAACCCAGTATACCGATCGTTATGCAGTAGAAACTCATTGATGGGGCAAAGGGCATCAGGCTCAAAGTGAAAACCATTGTAAAGGTGCCCAGGGTGATGCAGAGTCTTTCACCGACTCGCCGCACCATTCTCCCCACCACAAGTCCTTGCATCACACTCATCAGGAACCCGATGTAAGTGAAAAGATAGCCTGTCTGACGGGCGCTCAGGCCATAGCGGTGCTCGTTCAGCAACCCGAAGGTAGCTTCCATGTTCGAGAAGGCAAATGTCGCGATAAAGTAAATTGCCAGAAGCAGTCCGATCCGCGGATGGGAAAGGGCGTCCGTCAGATTCCTAAAATCGAACCTGTGCCTGCGTGCCTTATCGCGGATTTCATCTGTGAGCGATTCCGGCAGTTTGAAATACGCAAAAAGCCAGTTAAGGCCCGCCATAGCCGAGGCAAGAAGCGCCGGCTTGTCGTAGCCGAAGGGGGCCAGCATCCCACCGACCGCGGGCCCCAGGATGAAGCCCAGCCCGAACGCAGCGCCGATCAGGCCCATTCCCTTTGCCCGGTTCTCAGGAGTGGTGACATCGGCTATATACGCGTTCGTGGTGGGGATGATAGCTCCGGCAATTCCTGCCACCATCCTGCCCAGGAAAAGAGCCGCCAGGCTCCTGGCGAGCCCGAAGATGAGGAAACCGACGCAGGATCCGGTCAGACTGAGCAGGATTAGCGGCCTTCGCCCGAACCGGTCCGACAGGCGGCCCCAGATCGGTGTAAAGAGAAACTGCATCAGTGAGTAGCTGGTGGAGAGCAGCCCCACCATGAGGGCGGAAGCACCATAGGTTTCGGCATAATAGGGGAGGAGCGGGAGCACGATACCGAAACCCACGAGATCAATGAAGACCGTAATGAAAATGATGGCAAGCGGTGATTTCTTCATCTCTCTCCCGGGAATCCTGGAAAGATAACAATCCGGGGACAGGCGACGCAATCCCTGAATTCGGAGGACAGGCTGCTCAATCCCCGATTGCTGTTCGATTTGATTTTTCTATCCTTTCGCCAGAATTCGGTGATTGAGTAGCCTGTCCTCCGAATTTTTTGATGAATAATCCGAGCCGGGGCGGTATTTTGATCGCGGCATGAGATTATGGCACTGCAGCATCCTGGCCCCGGCATTGGTTGTCTTCGGATCGATGCTTGTGGATTTGCTGGGCACGCCCATGGCGAGGTGGACAAAGACATCTGCGCAACCATCGTCTTCGACGGCCTTGCCCGACAACAAGCCCTCGGTCGTGAGTTTTGTCGACATCGCGAAGCAGGCCGGCCTTAACGCTCCGAATGTTTGGGGTGGAATCAAACATAAGAAATACCTGGTGGAAGCCAAGGGCAGTGGTGTTGCCTTTTTCGACTACGACAACGATGGCTGGATTGACATTTACCTGACCAACGGTATCCGCTTCGACGAAACATATACGCCCAAGACCGCGCCCACACAGCACCTCTACAGAAACAACCGCGACGGCACGTTCACGGACATCACCGAGAAGGCCGGCCTGGCGCGCACGGGCTGGGGGACCGGCGTTTCCGTCGGTGACTACGACAACGACGGCTGGGATGACCTGTTCTGCAGCTACTGGGGTCACAACATTCTGTGGCACAACAACGGCGACGGCACGTTCACGGACGTCACCAAGAAGGTGGGCCTGTGGCAGGAGCGGGTACGCTGGGGTACCGGCAGCACCTGGCTCGACTACGACCGCGACGGCTTGCTCGACCTGTTTGTCTCGAACTACATAGAGATGGACATCAAAAAGGTACCTACTCCTGGCCAGAGGGGCTACTGCCAGTGGAAGGGTATCCCTGTGATGTGCGGCCCGAGCGGCCTGCCCGGCGGAATGAATATCCTTTATCACAACAACGGAGATGGAACCTTCACGGATGTGTCGGAGAAGGCCGGCATCCTGAAGCCCGGACCGCGCTACTCCATCACCGCTGTCTCCTACGATTTTGACAACGACGGCTGGCCCGACATCTACGTCGCCGTGGATTCACAACCCAGCATTCTTTTTCACAATAATCAC
>DASQID010000085.1:0-5360 GCA_035631775.1 Acidobacteriota bacterium | reverse complement strand
TCGGAGCCTTCAGCATGCAGACTTCGAAGATTCTGACATCGGGAGAGGGGGGCATGATCCTCACCTCTAGCGAGCAGTCGGCCGAGCGCTGCGAATCGTTGATCAACTGCGGCAGACCCAGCGTGGGCGATAAGTATAAGTACCGCACTATCGGATACAACTACCGGATGACCGAATTTCAGACGGCGCTTCTGCTGGCGCAGCTCGATCGTCTGCCGGAACAGGCCGAGCGGCGCATGAAGAATGCGCGCTGTCTCGGCGCAAAAGTGCAGCAGATCAGTGGCGTTCGACCTCTCACTTGGGATAGCCGCATAACACGTCCCGCCATTTACCACTATCTCCTGCGATATGATCCCGAGGAATTCGCCGGGGCTCATCGTGACGTTTTCCTCAAGGCCTTGGTGGCGGAAGGAGTTCCCGCGGAGGGACCGTTTTACGAGCCCCTATACCGCGCCCCACTGTGGCACTTCCGACGGGATGACTGGGCCGCATTTTCCAAGTCGGATGTCGACTACTCCCGCGTTCATTGCCCGGTGGCTGAGAAGGCAGCGTACGATGAGTCGATCTGGCTGCACCACTCGCTGCTGCTCGGAAGCGAGTCGGACACTAATGACATCGCCGAGGCGATATCGAAGATCAAGGCCAATGCCGCGGAACTCGCCAAGGTTCCCCGCCCCGCTCATGTGGCCAGGATGTGAGATTGGGCGTCGAGCAGACCCATCGTCAAGCGTGTCCGGGCTCCCAGATACTGAAGTTCAGCCATTTTGCGTCCCGGAGGACGGAGCGAGAATAGCCCGGCACTTCAGTGCCGGGGTCATGGAGTATCACCATGGATTAGTCCCGTAGGGACGACTGACGTGAACAAATAGCAATGGAAAACTCAGCTGTCCCTATTGGATTTGCGAAACGAATGTCTGACAGGTTCGGGCACTAAAGTGCCTGGCTGTAATCTTTGCGTCCCTAACGGAACGCATCAGCCGGACCTAGAACAAGAACTGCGACGTGGTCCTATTCAATGGCATAAACCTTTTGTCTGTTATGTGATACGAGGATAGTGGCCAATGCCTGTCGTGTGGCCGACGTGGGCTTCGGCTAAAGCCGGCCCCAACTTGAGTTTCGACTCAACCACTTGTTTTGCGAAGCATCGTGAGTTTCGCACCGGAAGTCGGCCCGGCCCGGAGAGGTAGATGGAAATAAGGGTGGCTCACAGCCCGGATTCTGACGACGCATTCATGTTCTACGCTCTTGCGACCGACAAGCTGCCGACCGGCATCTTTCGCTTCACGCACACGCTTGCGGACATCGAGACCTTGAATCAGAAGGCCTTGCAAGGCGTTTATGAAGTGACAGCCGTTTCCATCCATGCCTATGCCTACGTTGCGGACAAGTACGCTTTGCTTTCCTCGGGGGCCAGCATGGGAGATCGTTACGGACCTATGGTTGTCGCGCGGGAACCCTGGCGCCCGGACGAGCTGCGTGGGAAGAAGATCGCTGTTCCTGGAAGGATGACCTCGGCTTATTTGGCGTTGAAGCTGTTCGAGCCCGAAGTTGACCACGTCGTTATGCCGTTCGATCAGATCATTGGAGCCGTTCAAAGAGGGCAAGTGGATGGAGGTCTGCTCATACACGAGGGCCAACTCACATATGCCCGCGAAGGCCTGCACAAGGTTGTGGATCTGGGGGAATGGTGGTATCAGGCCACAGGACTGCCGCTCCCACTGGGAGGCAACGCCATTCGGAGGGACTTGGCGGCAGGGCACATCCGCGAGATTTCACGCCTTCTACGAGAGAGCATTCAGTTTGCGCTTGACCACCGAGAAGAAGCACTAAGACATGCAATGCAATATGCTCGCGATCTGGACGAGCAGTTGGCGGATCGCTTTGTCGGAATGTATGTGAACGCCAGAACCCTCGATTACGGGGAGGAAGGCCGTCGTTCCGTACAGATCTTCCTGGACAGGGCCTACGGACAGGGGCTGATCCCTCATTCCGTGCGCGCAGACTTCATCGATTAAGAAAGCGGTGATCCATTTGACGCGACGCCTATCAGACGTTATATATTTATTCTTGGTTCCAGGTATATAGGGAGGTAAGGTCAGCCGTGCCGATTTACGAATACAAATGCGCCAAGTGCGGCGAGGTGTTCGAGGCCTTTCAGCGCATCAACGATAAACCATTGTCCCTATGTAAGTTCTGCAAAGGACCGGTGGAAAAGCTGATCAGCCATTCGAGCTTCCAACTCAAGGGGGACGGCTGGTATATGACCGACTATGCCCGGAAATCTCAGCCTTCCGGCAGTGCCGAGTCCAGCACGAAAAAAGCGGAGAAATCCGAGAAGAGCGCTGATACCGGTGCCTCAACCGCATCCAAGTCCGAGAAGTCGGATTGACAGACTCAACCACGAGCCCAAGGCTCGCCGGAGAAGGCAGTGCAATTTTCTCAGGGCCAGCGTCAGCTCGCCATTCAGGCAATGGATGAAGCAGAAGAGCGTACTGCCCGCTATTACTGTATTCCCCCGCATCGATGGCAGGAGATGCGCTACGACTTGCTCACGTGCCAGGATCGGGAGTGGGAGCCGTTTCCGGACGCGGTGTTGGCACGCGTCCAGTTCTTGCAGCGTCTGGTCCGCAGCAAAGGCGGCCTGCATGCCTTTTACCGAATCCAACTGAACGACCCGGGCATCCTTACCGCCGCTCTCAGAGAAAACCTCGATTCGAACATCTACCCCTTCCTCGTCTATATCATCACGCACGAGATGGTTCACCTCGTAAGACTCAGCACCATCCTTGAACACCCCGCTGCGCTTGCGTCACTTGATGAATCCGAGGAGCGCCGCGTGGAGCACATTTCCCACCAGATCTTGACGGGCTCGCCAGGGATTCATTCCATCATAGAAAAATTTGGCCGTACGCAACCCCAATTCCTCAAACCCACCAGGCTATAACCACCAGCTCCGCTTGCCATTCTTGCGTCCCTCTCGGATGGCAGACAATCCTCCACGTTCCAGAGAGGATACTTGACGTTTGCCGGGGTGGGTGTGGACTTCTGAATGCTCGAACAATGGAACTTCGCGGCGGCAAAACCCGCTTGCTCCTCTTCCCCGATACGGGTTTAATAGGGAGGGGGTGAGTCTATGGCTAAAGTTGAAGAACACATTCTAGTTGCAGATGTCGGCGGTACCAACACAGGCGTGGCAATTATCGCTTTCAGTGGAAAGGACAGATTCGAGATCGTTCGTCATAGGACCTACCGCAGCAAGGAAGTACTGAATTTCGCTACCCTTTATCAAGAATTCTTGAAAAAGGAGGCTGGTAACCTGCGGCCTGGTGTGCGGAAGGCGTGCATGGACTTTGCAGGGCCTATAGGCCCCGACCGATCGGCTGCTGTGCTGACAAACCTGAAACGGGGCTTTACTGCCGATGAGGTTCTCAAAGCGACGGGCATCGAGGAATTGACGCTGATCAATGACTTTGAGGCGGTAGGATTCGGCCTCGAGATCCTGATCGCCAACCGGCCGGAAGCTTTCGTCCGCCTTTCGCGCGCCGGCAGACTCCCTCCCACAAAGGGAAAAAAGCCGACGGCAGCCGTCATTGGGGCTGGCACGGGACTTGGGACGACGGTGCTCATTCATGATGCCGTGACAGGAAAATACCGTCCGACACCCGGCGAAGGAGGCCACGTTGATTTCGTCGCTGTCGACGAATTTGAGTTCAGGATCGCCCAGTGGATCCGGAAAAACAGGAACATCTCCGAGAAGAACCCGCTGAATTGTGAGAAGGTAGTCAGCGGACCGGGACTGGTCAACGTCTTTTATGCACTTGGAGACCTGCAACCGGATCTGGCGCGACCCGCCATCGTCAGACAGGTAGGGGACGCCGATCCTTACGACCGGCCGCCCATCATCATTCGCAACGCAGCAAAGGATGCCCTGTGTCGGAGAGTGCTCGACATCTGGTTGCGCTGTTACGGACGAGCCGCCAAAAACGCTGCCACTTTCCCGTTGGCTCCGGGCGGGGTATTCCTCGCCGGCGGCATTGCGGCGAAGATACTTCCTGAAATGCAGTCTGGCATCTTCATGAAGGAATTTACTCGCTGCGATGTTCCGACCGTCCGGCCGCTTCTTATGCGCACGCCCGTTTTTATTGTCACGGACTATCGGATTGGTTTGTTTGGTTGCGCCAATGTCGCGATCAATTTCGCGCGGGAACTCGGAGCCAAGAAAGCAGGTTAGCTGACTGAGGGCAGCAGGCAGTAGGCAGTGATTTGCCTCACTCGAATCAGTTGACGGCGGGCGGTCCGGGATCCTCTTCCAGCGCCGGACGCTTTACGAGAGAAGCAACCTCCAGCGTTCTGGATAAATCGTCATCCCCCTCCGACATGGAGTAGCCTAGATTCATGCAAATGCCCTGCATTCTCTCGCCTTGTTCTTCCTTCCACTCATGAAAAGTCGAGCGGATGACGGCAATACGGTCGAGCAGAAGCTCCGTTGAAACTCCGACGAAGATCACGAGAAGCTCGTCGTCATCGCGGAACAGGACGGTGCCAATCCCCCGAAATGCCTTGACGAGCTTGCGCCGGATGCTGTTGATGGTCTCCTTTTCGAGGTGAGTCACCCGCCCGTAGCTGTCTCTGTCCTCGAAGTCCAACACCACGATTGAAAAGAAATCATTCTCCTCCACAGGCGGCGGCTCGAGAGGGCGAGGGTTCGAGGCGGGCGAATCCCCGTTCTGCCGTGTGGTGAGCAAATGCAGGTGTGCTATCGTGCTGGCAAGAATCTTCAGAACCCGAATATGGTTTTCGTTGAAATACTGGGCGCGGGAATGTCCCAGAACCAGCATTCCCACCGGGTTGTTGTGCAAAATGATGGGAAGGCAGACGAGTGAGCGGATGACGCTGGGGAAGTCGACCCGGTTGAACTGCGGCTCTCGATACACGTCACCGATGGTCAGGCAGCCGGCCGACTCCAGGGTCATCTGTCCGAGCACTGCCTCGAATTCCTCGCTGCCCAATATACTGGGACTGGAGTGAAACCGAACGAACTTGCGATTTTCGCGCACACCCTCCAAGGATACGGGACTGGAATCGGAGCTCTTTCCATTCAGGAAGCGGAGACTGCAATACTCGGCTCTGAAGTCCTGCAAGACACAGTCGGCGATCTGGGCGCAAATATTCTGGAAATTGTCCGTTTCCTTGATGTTCTCGATCATCCTGTAAAAGCCAGATAGGAACGCCACATGCTCTTCGAGCAGGCTGTTGACCTGACTCACTGCGTTGCGGTAGTTGTTGATTATTCTCTGGTAGAGGTTTCTCTCCTCGGCAAAAGGATCGGTCTCCATGGGCTCATCAGGCGCCGCCATCTG
>DASQID010000084.1:0-4375 GCA_035631775.1 Acidobacteriota bacterium | reverse complement strand
TCTGGCCTATGTTCACAAGAAGAACGTGCTCATTGTTGATGGTGACCCACAATTCAATGCTACGCAATACCTCCTGGAAACCGACGCATACCTCAAGCACCTAAGGGACGTTAAGAAAGGAACTCTGCGAGACATTTTCGTGCCGCGCCGGTCGGGGCCTGTCAACACAATCACTGGAGTCAGCAAAAAGTGTTTTGGCTCAGCGTGAAATGGAGAAGCGGCTTCAGAATAGTGGGATGACCTGCCCCCCGCCTTTATACTAGTTCCCGTTTCAGGCGAGTTGCGGGAAGCCTCTGAGATGTATCTGCACTTTGTAGTTGCTCACTGCGAAACGAGCAATCCATCGAGGTAGCCGCAAGGCGATTACACCAATCGGTCAGACGGCAAGGCGGAAGGCCGAATCGATTAGTGTAATGGCGATTTTTCGACAATCGCGTGCCTACCAGTTGGCCGGTGGTGAACTTCCGGAGCCGCTTCTTTCAGTTTAGGAGGCCTGATTGAGAGCTTTGCGTGGCGCCAATCGCGCAATGCAGCGAATGGGGCTCGATCTCCGCGGGGTGCAGCTTCACATGATGGGTAATTTCTGTCTGCGAGGAATATGGTCGTTTTCAAGCAGGGACGAGGACACATTCAGGGTCGGAACATAGGGGTGTTTCAGAGTAGAATCGTCAGGGTCGTTCCCAATCAGGGGTTGCGATGGCTCCCGACTCCACCTCGCCTGATCTGCTTCCGGCAAGAGAAGAACTGCTGGCGGCTCGCATCAAGAGGGGTGATGTCCTTGCCGAAGAGGAGCTGATCAAGACGTACCACCGGGCGGTGCTGCTGATTGCCGGCGTGCGCACCCACGATCGCGACCTAGCCAGCGACTTGAGTCAGGAGATCCTGATCGCGGTAATCAAAGCACTGCGCGCAGGCCAGATTCGCGACAACGAGAAACTGGGCCCTTTCATCCACGGCACTGCACGCAACATCATCAATAACTATCTGCGGAGCCACGCCCGGCACCCGGAGAGCGCTCTCGATCCGGATGAGGTCATGGCACCGGACCCTGTCGAGGAATTGGAATTATCGGAACGCCGGCGACTCATGCGGCAGGAACTGGCAAAGTACAGCGCGGTCGACCGACGGATCCTGCTGCTCTCCGTTGTAGACGGCTGCTCGCTGGCGGAAGTGGCAACCCGACTCCACCTGACGCATGATGCAGTACGTGCACGTAAGTCAAGGCTTATCAGGAAGATCAAGAAAAAGTTTGCCGGGATGTCACAGCCATGAGGCCTGCGACCACAGAGAGTGAAGGAGCGCTATGGACTGCCGTCGCATAGCCGAGGAAGAGATCGCGGAATGCTATCTCAGTGGCCGGCTGGAAGAGCCGCTGCGGGAGGAGTTTGAAATCCATATTCTCGGATGCCCGAGCTGCTTGGAGTCAGTCGAGACACTGCAGGATTTGCGTGAGGCCTTGAAGAGCGAGGCCCACCAGATCCGGCTTGCGCCCGAGCGTCAGCGGGTTCAATGGTGGACCTGGGTCCTGGCAACGGCCGCTACGCTAATCGTTGCCGCGGTTGGAGTGCTTCAGTGGAGGGTGCCTAAAACCGGGGAAGGAAGCGCCAATATAGCACAGCAGCGCGTCCCTCCCGGAGTTGCTACTACGTCTGTGGGTGACGAGACGGGCAAGACGGAGAACAAGGCTGCCCGGGTTTATTCGCAACATAAGGGCCAGGCGGTGACGCAATCCGCACCGCCGGAAAGCGCCCACCTGGGGTCGGGAGAGCCTGAATCTCCACCATCTGGACAACCAGTAGCCCGAGGCCTCCCAGAAGAGCCTTCGGCGATGGACACGCCTCCCAAGGGTATGCTCAGCGAGAAGCAACCTGAGGTTCGTCGTGACCTGCAGAAGAGGTCTGAGTTGACCTCTGCCCAAGCCGTCGAACTCTATCGCCTTGCTGAAGTCCGTGCGGCGCCGTATTCATTTTCGGGCCTCGCCCTGGGCGCTCCGGTTCGGCGAGCGGGTCCGGTCGAGCAGACGACGACGGCCGGCGCGGTCGCGGGTACCACAGGCGCAGTAAGCCCAGCCTTCCAGCGCGCCATGGTTGCCTACGTTGAGGGGCGGTACGATGACGCCAGCCGCATGCTTGAGACCGCGGCCCAAGCCGATCCGAAAGCCCCGAACATCAACTTCTATCTGGGGGTGTGCCGGCTCTTGTTGGGCCGCCCCGACGACGCGATCCCAAGTCTGATGCGGGTCACCGAGGACGGCAAGTCGCTGCTCGTACAGCCAGCGCACGTTTATCTGGCTAAAGCCTACCTACAGAAAGCAGACTTGAAGAGCGCAGAGTCTGAACTCGAAGCAGCGGGGAGCTTGCCGGGACCGCGCAAGAATGAAGCCAATTCGCTGCTCTTGCGGGTTCGTGCGTTTCGCACTGCGATCGAAGGTTCCCCGGCGGCGAGTCCGCGGAAATAGTGTCAGTGCGGAGGTTGGTTCGAGTTACCGGCCGATGACCGGGGAGGAAGCATCTCGGTGCCGGCGATCCGATCCTCGCCTTCTTCCGTGCTGAGGAGCCTGAGTTCCCATTTTCCGGACATAGTCGATTGCTGCAGGCGCAGGTAGTACTCGTTACCGCCTTCGAGCGCGAGTTCGACCGCCGGCGATGTGTCGGCATGGCAAGAGTACTTACCCGGCGCCAGGTCGGCGACTGCACACTGGCGGGGGGCGAGCGAACCAATTTCGATCGGGTCGCAATAGACCAGCGGTGAGGGTCCATTTCCATCTTTCGTCCGGACCACATACAACGTCGCGGTGAGATTCGGAGCAGGCAAATCGCCTTGGGCCCTGTCAATGTCAGCGGTAGCGAGGGTGAGGTTACCATCCAGAAACGCGACCATGTGGGCGCCAGCGGGAACCCATAGCTTCTCATGAAAGGCACGAGTGGTGAACAGGTCTGCTCCCACGAGTGCGCCGATCATGCGGTGAGTAGCGTTATGGGGAGTTACCTCGATCCCACCCCTAGAAGAGAGTGCCTCAACATCGAATGCTCTCGCATGTCCCTTGCGCGCGGGCCGTAAAGGCGCTTGGGCTCCGGTCACAGCGCTGACCCAATCCAACTTGAGAGACAAACCAGTAAATACCGTGTCGTAGTTGTTTGATTTGGCGAACGTATTCCTGCGCCACGCTCGGATAACCGAGGCCTCTGCCAGGGCCCCTTTCGCGAACACGACCTTGCTGCCCACGCGCACATCGGCTGCAACAACCAGGCGAATCTGATCCCCTTTCTTGACTGCGTATCTCTCTGGGACAACAGCTGGTCCGCGGACCGACTGAGCAAAGCGAAGATGAATCGGGGTTCCATTAGGAATCGTAATTTCTTGAACCGGCGGGGATGCGGGAGGGCCCTCGCGCTGCAATTCCTGTCCCTGGTCCAGCGGGGAACTTGCTGCCCGGCAGACGAGGGTCAGCGTCAATAGTGCGCCAGGCAACCAACGTCTGCATTTCGCATCCGAAAAGTGACGTTTCCGCATACTTACCTCTTCGCCCGAACGGGAGGCCCCGCCGGTAACTGCTACTCTCGCAACCCAGTTTAGTCCAGTCCCTAACGAAAACAGTGACCCGGCTTGAATCTTTCCGCCTTCCTGTCACAGAACAGCCGCTGGAGACACATAGAGATGAACGCCAAAAGAGAGGCGTTCGATCCTGCGAGGAAACCTGATCACGGAAAGGATGACCCACATGAAAGCTCACAAACTAGTCACCCTGTTGTTCATCTTCATGCTCACAGCCGCGTCGATGGCGCAGAACTTCGACCATGCACAATGTTTCCCCAAAGCGGCTGCCGGCGGGAAGAAGTCCGATCCGGTGAAAGGTGTGTTTCGGATTGACGGCAGCGCCAAGCAGATCCAGTTCCTGGATAAACATGGCTCGGCCGTCGTGAACATCAAGATGGAAAACGTGAAGAGCATCGTCTACGAGCGGACGGCAAAACCACGCTATGCCGAGGGTCTGTTGATCGCATGGCCATTGCTGTTCACCAAGTCCAAGAGTCACTACTTGACCATCCAGTACAGCGACGAGAAGGAAGGCAGCCAGTACGCGATCATCCGGCTAGACAAGTCGAACTATCGCGACGCGCTGGCTTCGCTAGAGGCGCAAACCGGGAGAACAGTTCAACGAAGCGAAGAGGGCTAGCTGCCGTAAACGATGAAGTTGCGACACAGCATTGCTATCGGTCCGGGGATTCTTGCGGGAATGTCGAATGTTCAGAGGAGGATTTGTGAAGAAAATCATGCTGTATGTAGTACTCGCGTGCGGTATTGGCATCAGCGTACCTGCCCGGGCTCAGCTTAGGATCTACGACAACTTTGGCGGACCATTCATCAACCCTTC
>DASQID010000083.1:0-3628 GCA_035631775.1 Acidobacteriota bacterium | reverse complement strand
GGCCAAACAGGGGGGTGTTCCTCCAGGTGGTGGACGATCCTGGAGAGCCGTTGCCGGTTCCGGAAACGGACTATAGTTTCGCGGCCCTGATAAAGGCGCAGGCGATAGGTGATTACCAGGCGCTGGTGGAACGCAAGCGGCGGGTTTTGCGCGTCAATCTGGGGCGCGATGCGGCCGGCGGGCTGAAACGGATCATAGAGAACGTTCGCGGCAGTTCGATTCATTGAGTCCTCGTGGTTTTTGAAAAAAGCCGCCTCCAAGACTCAAAGACTCCAAGAACCACAATTCAGGTCACAGACGGAGGGATTGGAAATGCAGCTGGGAATGGTTGGACTGGGGCGCATGGGCGCCAACATGATTCGTCGGCTAATGCGCGGCGGCCACCAGTGTGTGGCTTATGACCGCTCACTCGAAGCGGTCGGGCAAATGAAAAGCGAGGGAGCCAGGGGCGCGATCAGCCTCGATGAGTTCGTCGGAATGCTCAAGAAGCCGCGCGTGGCTTGGGTGATGGTGCCGGCGGGCGCGCCTACGGAAGAGACGGTCGATTCGCTCGCGGAGCGCTTCGAGCCCGACGACATCATCATCGACGGAGGCAACAGCCATTACGCAGATGACGTAAGACGTGCAAGCACCCTTCGGAAGAAGGGAATTCGCTATCTGGATGTCGGCACGAGTGGAGGGATCTGGGGCATGGAGCGAGGGTACTGCCTCATGATCGGAGGCCCGCCTGAGGTTTTCAGGTACCTCGAGCCGATCTTTCGCACTTTGGCTCCGGGGAGAGGAGGCATCGCCCCCACCCCCGGCCGGGACAACTCGAACGGCGTTGCGGAGGAGGGCTATCTGCATTGCGGCCCGTCCGGGTCCGGCCATTTCGTGAAAATGGTTCACAACGGAATAGAGTACGGCATCATGCAGTCGTTCGCTGAGGGGTTCGATCTCCTGCGCAATGCAGGTTCCGAGGAACTTCCCGAAGAGCGGCGCTACACACTGCCCATAGCGGATATCGCCGAAGTCTGGCGCCGCGGCAGCGTCATAACCTCATGGCTGCTTGATCTCACCGCCGACGCGCTCGCGAGGGATCCCGACCTGAAGGACTACACAGGCTATGTGCAGGATTCCGGAGAAGGCCGATGGACGATCATGGCGGCGCTCGAATCCGCCGTTCCTGCGGCCGTGCTCAGTGCCTCGCTCTACGCACGTTTCAGGTCACGTGAAGAGCATCCATTCGCCGACAAGATGCTTTCGGCCATGCGGGCAGGGTTCGGTGGGCATCAGGAGCAGCCGGTGCGAAAGGCTCTGCGAAAATCCGGCTGATAAGAGGATCGCAACGCGAAATTCGATGAGTTGCTCATCAGGTCGGGCCCCGGAGGGACCCAAGCAAGTAGCCGGGGGCGCAAGCCCCCGGATAGGATATTGCATAATGTCGAGCCCCGGGGCGAAAGAGCTTTGTAAGCTATGATCATCTGTCGCGCTTTCAGGGCTCTGATCTTTCTTGACAATCCCAACCCCGGGCTGCGCTGCGCTGGACTGGGGCTATTGGCTGGCGCCCCTTCGGGGGGCCTTCTGCGCGGTAAAGATAGTTTGCGACAGAAACGAGTTAGAGGTTGATTGCGTCTATGAAGAATTCGGCAACAGGGGCGATGGCAGCCGCGCGTCCCGGAACGTCAAAGGCCGCTGAACC
Source organism: Acidobacteriota bacterium (assembly GCA_035631775.1). Lineage (GTDB taxonomy): Bacteria > Acidobacteriota > UBA6911 > UBA6911 > UBA6911 > DASQID01. The sequence goes on along the minus strand of DASQID010000083.1, from coordinate 1,947 downwards.
CCTGGCAAGACCCGCGGGTCCTTGCGTAATGGTCATCTTCGGAGCCACTGGTGACTTGACCCGGCGCCTCCTGATGCCCTCACTGTACAACCTGGCCCGTCAACAGCTCCTGCCTCGGGAATTTGCCGTCCTGGGTTTCGCAGTCGGCGCAAAGGATGATGACGATTTTCGCCGGCAGATCGGCGGCGCGCTGCAGGAGGGAGTTTCCGCGGGACTGGAGCGGGGTTGCGCGGAGTGGCTGACAGAGCGGCTCCACTTCATTCCGTCTGATTTTGGAGATCCGGCCGGCTATCAGGCCTTGCACCGGCGTCTGGCCGACATCGACAAACAGCGTGGAACGGGTGGCAACTACCTATTCTATCTGGCCACTTCGCCGGCCTTCATTCTCGACATCATCGGCCGGCTTAGCGGTGCCGGATTCTTTAGCGGGCCATCCTGGAGGCGTGTCGTAGTGGAGAAGCCCTTTGGGCGCGATCTGGAATCAGCGGGCTCCTTGAACCGGGATCTCATGAAGTATCTGGCAGAGGACCAGATTTACCGCATCGACCACTACCTCGGTAAGGAAACCGTTCAGAACATTCTGGCCTTCCGTTTTGCCAACGGGATTTTCGAGCCGATCTGGAATCGGCGCTACATCGATCACATTCAGGTGACGGTTGGTGAAACCCTGGGTGTCGAGCGGCGCGGCGCATACTATGATCATGCAGGCGCGTTGCGCGACATGGTGCCCAATCACATCATGCAACTGATTTCGCTGGTCGCAATGGAGCCTCCGATCTCCTTTGCCGCGGATCCGGTGCACGATGAGCAGGTCAAGGTCCTGCATGCATTTCAGCCACTCAAGCCGGAGGATGTGCTGGCGAACACCGTGCGCGGCCAGTACGGCCGGCCGGAGAGCGGTGCCTTCATGCCGGCTTATCGCGACGAACCGCTCGTAGCGAAGGATTCCCGAACCGAAACCTACGTGGCGCTGAAGCTGATGATCGACAGCTGGAGGTGGGCCGGGGTGCCGGTCTATCTTCGCACGGGCAAACGGCTGGCCAAGCGCGTCACCGAGGTCTCCGTCCAGTTCCGTCGCGCACCTTTTGTACCTTTCCGCCAGACGGCCGTGGAACAGCTCAAGCCCAACGGGCTCGTGATGCATATTCAACCGGACGAGGGAATTTCGCTGTGCTTCGAGGCGAAGATACCGGGACCCATTGTCCGCCTTGGTCCCGTCGAAATGAAGTTCCAATACTCGGATTACTTCGGAAGGAGCTGCCAGACCGGTTACGAGACGCTTCTCTATGACTGCATGATAGGGGATGCAACGCTTTTCCAGCGGGCCGACATGGTGGAAGCTGGCTGGGGAGTTCTGGGACCGGTCCTTGAAGTGTGGGCGAACGAAGCGCCGGAGGATTTCCCCAATTATTCCTCAGGATCGTGGGGTCCGAGGAGCGCGGATCTTCTGATGCAGCGCGACGGCCGCGAATGGCACCGGGATTGAAAAACCTCGCCAGGTGCCCCGTCTGACTGGCTGGAGTGGTTGCCGGGAGTTCCGTCTTCTTCCAATAATCGACGCGGCGCGTTGACGATTCTCCTGGATACAGCACCGACTGCGGGAATGTCAGTCGGGATTTAATATTGGCCGAGTTGTCATATCGGGAGATGGATGGTAACGCCCCCGGTCGCCGCCGCGAGCCAAGCTGCTTTGCGCTCGCGGCTCCTCATGTCCAGTGAATCCCAAGAACTGCTGACAGGAGCGAAGGATCGCCCATTAATCTAGGTAGTTTCTGTCGCGAAACTCGATGAATCGCCCGTCAGGTTGGGCCCCGGAGGGGCCCAAGCAAGTAGCCGGGGGCGCAAGCCCCCGGATAGGATATTGCATAATATCGAGCCCCGGCAGGGGCGAAAGGCCTTTGTATGCCATGTGTTATCTGTCGCCCCTTCAGGGCTCTGATCTTTCTT
>DASQID010000082.1:0-13467 GCA_035631775.1 Acidobacteriota bacterium | reverse complement strand
GTTTACCTTTGGGGTGGCGGTTTACAACCTGGTTCGAATGCGAAACCTGATGGAGGCACCAGTCTGATGGCGATGAAAGTAATTGCCCATCGGGAATGGCGGCTGAGATCAGGCCGACGGATCCTCCACCCAGCACCGAGAAACCAAAAAAGTTCCTATCGCTGATATCGTCGAATCGCATTTTGAGAGTGCCGATTACTGAAAGTCACGATTTTTCAGCAGCCTGTTAGGGCTGGCGCAAGAATAACTTCACATTTTGCTGCTGGCCCCCAGGCCCGCTGGCGAGGCGCGAGCGACGAGCTATACCCGGGGTGGTATGTGAGGAGCGAGCAACAAAGCCAGCGGGCCTGGGGGCCGCAGCCTGAAAGGGCGCGGCGGCGGGCGGGCATCTGCTTCGTTGCCGCTCCTCCACGATATACACCGATATCGCCTGCGTCGCGGCGCCTCGCATCTGCCCGCCCCAGGAGCGCCGCAGGCGCGACGGTGCTCGCGCCAAAATGCGAATTTATTCTTGCGCCAGCCCTAAGAGTCTTTACGGTTGCTTTCAAAAGCAAACAACCAAGACTCGAAGGCGCCAAGGTTCTCGAAGACCACGTTCGGGGGCAAAATTAAATTTTCAAGACCTGGCACTGCGGGAGATGCGGTAGGTGCAGCGACGCGAGCCGGCCTGCATATATTCCACACGGCTCACTCTCCTACGTGATCCGAGCACGCTCTGAAACAGCTTGAGTTCCTCATCGCAGAGGTTGTTGCACACTGAGGCAGCGGTGTGGATAGGACAATGATTCTCGATGAGGAGGTAGGATCCATCATCCTCGACGCGAACTTCCGCAAGGTAACCGTCCCTTGTTCGCTGTTCCGCAAGTAATGCAAGTCGGTCTTCAAAGGAAGCATTGGCCGGTATCTGTTCGCTCAGAAGCTGTTCCCTGCGAAGCCTCCTGGACTTGAGCACGCGGAGAAATCCCTCATCGCCCAATGTTCGACGAATGGCTCTGATCAGGTTTATTGCCAGTTCTGCATGCTCGTCCGGGAAGAAGCGGTCCGCCGCAGGCGTGAGCCTCCATACTTTGACCGGCCTCCCGATGCGTCGGGCTTCGTTTGTGCAGGTCGCGAGGTTCTCGTCTCGCAGAGTGTAAAGCTGCTGTCTTACCGCCATCGCCGACAGACGCAGTCGCTTTGCCAGAGAGATCGAGTCGCCGGGTCCTTCTTCCTTTAACAGCGAAAGGATCCGGTATCGCGCTCGAGCCGCTCTTCGAGATGAACCCGCTTGGCGAGGCATACTGCTAAACTAAGGAAGGCCCTGCCGAAAGTCAATCACAGAGACAATTCTTTGCGTTCCTTCGCGTACTTAGTGGGCTCTTTCATAAATACGCTGACGTATTTTCTGCACGCCGTTAGCGCCGAGAGCACAGCGTCCTAAAGGCGGCGTTTTTCTGCGTCCAACAAAATACGTCACCATATTTGCGGAATCGCGTACTTAGGGCTGGCGCAAGAATGACTTCACATTTTGCTGCTGGCCCCTGCGGGCCGCAGCCTGAAAGGGCGCGGCGGCGGGCGGGCATCTGCTTCGTTGCCGCTCCTCGACGATATACACTGATATCGCCTGCGTCGCGGCGCCTCGCATCTGCCCGCCCCAGGAGCGCCGCAGGCGCGACGGTGCTCGCGCCAAAATGTGAATTTATTCTTGCGCCAGCCCTTAGCGTCTTTGCGGTTGCTTTTAAGGGCAAACCACCAAGACTTAAAGCACGCCGGGGTTCCCGAAGACCACGATTGGTTGCGAATGCTGCCGCGGGTAATTCGCGGCAGTTCTTGTGCCGCGCTGTGGTAGAATCAGAAAAAAGGTAACTCGGGTCAATGCTTCTTTGCCCAGCACATCTCTACTGAGGAGGGAGGCACAGTCCATGACAACAAAAGTGATAACCGCACCTAAAGAGTGGTTGCTGTCGAAGATTTCGAGCGTGACCGGCAATGCGGTTCGAATTGCCTTATGGGATGGAACTCAAATCGTGCCTCCTGGAATCACGCCGGTTGGAACAGTCCGCCTCAAGGACTGGCGCTGTCTTGCGCGGCTCGCACTTGATCCCGGACTCTATTTTGGCGAGGAGTACAGCGCCGGCCGGATCGATATCGAGGGGGATTTGCCTCAATTGCTGACGGCGGTTTACCCGGCCGTATCCGGAAAGCGTACCGCCTGGTTCCCGAAACTGATCAGCCGCTGGCTGGAGTGGACGCAGGATAACACGTTGAGCGGATCCAGGAGGAACATTCGCACTCACTACGACATCGGCACCGACTTTTACAGGCTCTGGCTCGATTCGCAGCTCGTATATACTTGCGCCTATTTTGCCAGCCCCTCGGAAACTCTCGAGCAGGCGCAGGTCGAGAAAATGGACCACGTTTGCCGGAAGGTCCAGCTTCAGCAGGGCGATACGGTAGTCGAGGCGGGATGTGGGTGGGGGGCGCTTGCGCTGCATATGGCGAGGCATTACGGCGCAAAGGTCAAGGCCTTCAACATTTCGCACGAACAGATCGTGTATGCACGCGCGCGCGCCGCACGGGAGGGCCTGGCCGGGCAAGTCGAGTTCATTGAGGACGACTACCGGAGCATCTCCGGCCGCTACGATGTTTTCGTGTCGGTCGGCATGCTCGAGCACGTAGGACTCGGGCACTACAAGGAACTCGGTAATACCATCCACCGCTGTCTGAAAGATTCGGGGCGCGGCTTCCTCCACTTCATCGGGCGCAATCGACCGATGCGATTCAATCCCTGGATTCGAAAAAGGATCTTCCCAGGTGCATACCCGCCATCGCTGCGCGAGTCTTTGGAGGTGTTCGAGGAGCACGATTTCTCGGTCCTGGACATCGAGAACCTGCGGCTGCATTACGCCCGCACGCTCGAGAACTGGCTGGAGAGATTTGAACGTTCCGCGGGCAAAGTGGCTGAGATGCTCGGTACGAATTTCGTCAGGGCCTGGCGGCTCTATCTCGCCGGATCGATCGCGGCATTCCGAGGTGGTACACTCCAATTGTTCCAGATTGTATTCGCTCGGGCTACGAACAACCTGATTCCCTGGACCCGTGCTCACCTCTATACGGATGACGATCAGCAGGAACAAAAATGGATAGCTGCGATGTCCTGATCGTAGGGGGTGGTCCCGCAGGCTCCTCCTGCGCATGGAAACTGACCAAAGCTGGGGCTTCAGTCACCATACTGGACAAGGCCGTTTTCCCGCGCGACAAAGTGTGTGGCGGCTGGATTACTCCTCAGGTTCTGCAGGAGCTCGAGATTGATCCGGAGGACTATTCGAAGGGGAAAACTCTTCAGCCGATCACGGCCTTCCAGACAGCGTGCATGGGCAGGCGCGAGCTGGTGACGCGCTACAGCATGCCGGTCAGCTTTGGAATCAGGCGCTACGAGTTTGACGATTTTCTGCTCCGGCGCTCCGGTGCGAGGGTGATGGAAGGCACGCCGCTGAGTGCACTCGAGCATTCCGACGGGAAATGGATCGCAAACCGCCGGTACTCTGCCCCACTGGTCGTAGGCGCGGGCGGTCACTTCTGCCCGGTCGCACGGTCTCTCGGCGCCGTTCGCGGGCACGAGACGGTTGTTGCCGCTCAGGAGGTTGAATTCCTCATGGACGCACGGCAGCGTTCGGAATGCGCCGTGAAGCCGGAGGCGCCGGAGCTCTATTTTTGCGAAGATATGAAGGGTTACGGATGGTGTTTTCGGAAAGGTGACTACCTGAACGTCGGGCTTGGACGACTCGATCGTCAACGCCTCACACGTCATGTTGCGGATTTCTGCTCGCGCCTCAAGGCGGCGGGACGAATCCCGCATGACAGTCCCGATTCGTGGCCGGGGCACGCCTACCTGCTCTACGGTATTTCTCCACGCAGCAAGGCGGAAGACGGTGTCCTCCTGATCGGTGACTCCGCCGGAGTTGCCTATGCGCAGAGCGGCGAGGGCATACGTCCCGCCGTGGAATCCGGCCTGCTGGCTGCCGAAGTCATTCTGCACGCGAAGGGCGACTATAGACGCGAGCGCCTGCGCGGATATTCCGACCGCCTGATTCAGCGTTTTGGCAAGGCAGAATCGGAGTGGACGCGCCGGCTCAGCGCTTTACTGCCGGGCGGGATGGCGGCTTCACTGGCCCGCGGGCTGCTTGCGACGCACTGGTTCTCGCGCCGCATCCTCCTGGACCGCTGGTTCCTGCACGCTCACATTCCCGCACTCACATTTTCAAAGAGTTGTGTGCCATCCTTCGCGTCTTCCGTAATTCGCTGACTAATTAGTTTCTGTCGGCCCCGAAGGGGCCAAAGCAAGTAGCCGGGGGCGCAAGCCCCCGGATAGGATATTGCATAATGCCGAGCCCCGGCAGGGGCGAAAGGGCTTTGTACGCCATGTGTTATCTGTCGCCCTCCAGGGCTCTGGTTATTCTCGACAATCCCAACCCCGGGCTGCGCTTCGCTTGCCCGGGGCTACTGGCTGTCGCCCCTCCGGGGCGCTTTCGGCGCGATAAAGCAATTTCGCGACAGAAACCAAGTAGGTGACAGGCTACTCAACTCTCAATTTCCGCTTTCCAAAAGAATGTTTGAGATCGAGGTAATCGGGAGTTGAGTAGCCTGTCACCGAATTAACCGAATTACTCGTAGTTCAGGAAGAGCCGCTCGTACCGGTCGAATGTGCCGTCCCAGAGGTGGAAAACGAATCCCGAGTCTATGGCCACACACGAATGCTCTTTGAGGCGGGCGAGCACCAGAGGCGAGCCGATGCCGGCGCCGACAAGGGCCACATCCGGCCTGCGGGAGAGTTTCAGTTCGAATTCCCCATGAGCCACTCCACTGGATGGGATCTCGCAGAGTGTAACGTCCGCTATGCCCGCCTCACGAAGAGTGGCGAGGATGTTGGCGCTGTGCTTGTTGCGGAAGTTTGAAATAAGGACAAGATGCAGGCCACGCAGGCAGGTCATAAAGGCGGGATTCACTAGAAGTGCGTACACAAAATAAAAGGGTACATAATTCCGGAGCGGCATTGCGGCCCGGGCAAGGTATTCGAGAAAGCCGGACTGCGCCTTAAGGTAAATCAAGTTGAGGTTGGGGCAAAGGAGACCTTCCTCGGAAATCATGCGAAGGGCGTCCATATGCAGTTGCTCGACGCCCGGCAGGTGGAGGCTGCTGGCTCGCTCTCCCCAGCACGTCGTGGTCTCCCGGCCTGAATAAAAACTGTACTCGCCATCGCAGAAGCGCGCAATGGGGAGGAAACGGCGTTTCTCCACGGCGGCTTGGACGTGGGTCAGAAAAGCATTGAAAAACTGTTGGGGCTCCGTATCCGGCGGTAGAAGCACGGTGCATTCGCGCTTACGCCCTTCGAGGACTTTGGCGAAGCGATGGAAATGCGGATTGTTGTTGTAATGCTCCAATTCAAGAAACCTGAATTCCATAGGTAAGTTCGCAGTTCACAGTTTGCAGTTCGCAGCGGTGAACTGCGAACCGTCTCAAGCAAGCCAGTCAAGCAGTTGGCGCATTCGATCGTGGTAGCTGTTTCCCGCGAGCGCTGTGTCCAGACGAACGAGAATGTCCGCTGGCACGGGGGCCTCCTCGGTATTCATCCTTCGCACCCGGTCCTGCCATTCCAGCCTGTCGCGGAAACAGAAGCTCGCGACCAACGATTCCTCCAGCACCTCGTCCATCAGCGGATGATAGTCATTGACCGGCACACCGCATCGGGCGCTCTGCCAGAATCGTTCGTTGAGGATCATATCCTCTGCTTTCGCCCAACTGTAGTGAAAGTTGGGCAGACAGCGTGCTGCCGAGTAAATCCCGCCCAGCACAAACGGGTCGAGGTAGTCCTGCGTGAAACCAGGCCCCACGCAGAGCACCACCCGCTGCTCGCTCAGCTCCCCAAGATACTCCTGCGCCTCGGCATGTCTTCCCCCGGTTGTGTTCCCCACAAAAACAGGCCCCAGCTGCCGGACGTCACGCCTGCGCCTATGGAGTGATGCGTTGTAGCCGAAGGGGAGATACCTGATATCCACTGTGCGAGCAAGTGAAAGGAAGGTCTTCCCTTTCCACGGTGTATAGGCAAGGTCAAGCACTTCCCACACCCTTTCGGGTGGCGGGGGGAGAGTGTACAGGACCCCGACGGCGCGGAGGGCAGTCGTTCGCCGGTATTGCCGCAGACTTCTCCATGTCTCCTCGCTTCGCAAGTGATCGACATCGATGATGACAAGGTCGAACTCGTACGCATCCAGGTAATCCGTCAAACGAATGGGCCGCCTGTTCAAATTATAAAGGTGGACATCATGTCCCATGTCGGCGAGAGCCATCGACTGATGAAGCAGTGCGTAGCTCGTCGAATTGCCGACTGGATAGCCTTCGCTGCAAAACAGAAGAATCCTCATGAGCTGCGCAGCTCCTCGGAGATCGCGCTCTCCAACTGGTCGGCCACACGGCTCCAGGGGCGGGATCGGGCTGTGGCCACCGCGTTCGCCTGCAGCCGGGTGCGCAGTGCCCGATCGGACAGAAAGCGCAGGCTGTTCCACACCATCAGCGGTATGTTCCCAACCCCGGCCACGAGGCTGTTTTCATCGTGCCGGCAATAGTCGAGCACTCCACCGGAGGAATAGGTAACCGGAACGCAGCCGCAGGCCATCGCTTCGAGATGAGGCAGCCCGAATCCTTCCATGATCGATGTTTTGACGAGGAGGTCGCACTGCCGATAGATTTCAGGTATGGCATCGGGCGTTGGGTCCTCGAAGAGCCGGTCCACCAGCGAGGCGGCCGACATGAAGCGCCGCGCCATCGCCCAGACCTCGACGTTCTCATGCTGACGGACGCGGCGGGCAATCTCGAGGGCGTCGAGGACATTTTTGTTCGGATCCGGCAGATTCCCTTCGATAAGCAGACGAAAGCCGGCGCGCTGCGGCCGTTCAGGATAGAACCTCGATGTGTCGACGCCATTGCCGATGACACTGACACGTCGCGCGACGCAGTCCTTCCTCACGAAGTCTGCCAACCAGTTGGAGACGGCCAGGATGTGATACTGCGGATCGGCGTATGCCTTCAAGAGGGAGGCACGTTCGGTCACGCCGACCCATAGGTAGTCCTTGCCCTGAAGCAGCAGGAAGCGTCGCGACGCGGCCGGGAAGTGTACTTTGCGAAACGAATCGCCCACAAAGATCACAGCGTCGAAAGGGCTTCCCACCTCGAGGTTTCCTGGAATGATTGTTATCGCCGTGCGGAGAGGAAACCAACTGACGGGCTCATTGTCCGGCGCGAAGACAGCAACCTCATGGCCTCGCGCGATGAGCTCGTTGACGTGAGCAAACGGAGCCACGATCCCGCCACAGGACCAGGTCATCGGCACCACGTAGGCAATCCGCATCAGTCTTTCCTTCTCCGTAGGCGCGGCAATCATACACCAGGACTCACCTCGTGCCTTACCGGCCTCTCGGAGAGGGTTCTTTGCGCTCCTCGGTGCACTTTGTCCCTTCGGTCAGCCTTTAGAGCCCACTGCAAAGAGGCGAAGTACGCCAAGAGCTTCGAAGATGCCGGTCTGTATTTTTCGCTAATTGATTTTTGGTGCCTTCGCGGGGATTACAGGGATCGCCGTGTAGAGCGGTCCGGTTGTGCTCTGCACCTGGACCAGAGCGACCACGGAAAACGTTGCACCGCCCTGACCGATGAGCACGGCAGAACCCTGGAAGTTCCGGGCAGCTGCGTTGTCCTGGAAGAAGAACGCCGCAGTATGCTTACCAGGATCCAGGTTAATGGGATCGAGGGGAGTTACGGTAGTGCCGTCCGCGCTGACTTCCACAACCCTGATGCTGATAGGGCTGCTTCCCGGATTGGCCACAGCATAGCCCGTGCAGCTGACACATTGCTGCGTGCCGACGTTGTCGTCAACAGGGATAGTTGCCACCGGGGTGACATCGGCGGAGAGCACGCCGGCGATAGTCTGCAATTCCCCGGAGGGCAGATACTCGAACGTGGCGACGCCACCTAGTGTGCCTCCTGAACTCTCGACTCGCGCCCACCCGGTGAAGGAATCACCAGGATTTGCAGCCGTCGCTGTAACGAACAGGCTGCCTCCGGGCTGAATAGGAACTGGAACACTCGAAGCTGTAACCTGGCTGCCGGAGGACAGTGACAGGTTGACGTTCATTGGAGTGCCGTCGCTCTTGGTGAGGATCAGGTTTCCGTTGAGCAAGGTATCACCCGTGTTCAGCAGGGTGAAGGTTGTCGTAAATCCGCTGCCGACTGCTACCTGGGCGAAGAATGCGGTAGTTGATTGTGCCATCATTTCCGGCACGGCCCAGGCCAATGCAAAGACCGTGGCAATAATAGCAAGGAATCGGATGGGGCATTTCATCGGCGACTCTATTCCGTAACTGCTGTAGCGATCCTACTATCAGGCCGAAACCTCGTCAATCTCAGTTTGGGGCCATGACATTCTGGCTTTTTTGCCCCAGCAGGATGGGCTTAGTAACCAGTTTTGCAGCCGGTGGGTTTCGGGCAAGCGGCCATCCTGCTCATAATCAATTGATAACAAGAGAGTTGTGGTATATAAGACCCGTCATTGCATGCGGAATTGGTATTGCTATGAGATTCTAATGATTCATTTTGAGGGTGTGGTCTCTCTCCGGGAGAGGTAGCAGCATGATTGTCGGGATACCCAAGGAAAGCTGGCGAGACGAGCGTCGGGTTGCACTGACGCCGGCCGGCGTGTATTCGCTCCAAAAGGCAGGGCACAGGGTGGTTGTCCAGTCACAAGCCGGCGTCGGCAGTGGGTTTTCCGATGAGGCATACCGGGAGGCCGGGGGCACCATAGTTTTTTCGTCCGAGGAAGCGTTCGCCCGCGCGGACATGGTGGTCAAAATGATGCCGCCCACGGCTGAAGAATGTGCCTGGATTCCAGAAGGCAAGTTCCTTTTCAGCGCACTGCAGCTGGGGGTGGCAAATCCTGTGGTTCACGATATGTTGCGTGCGCGGAGGGCATTTGCCGTTGGGTTTGAGCTGATCGAGGATGAAGAGCATCACCTCCCTGTGGTCACGGCCATGAGTGAAATTGCCGGGATGCTGGTTCCCCAGATTGCGGGGAGGTTTCTCGAGACAACCCACGGGGGAAGGGGAGTGACAATCGGAGGGGTCACGGGCATTCCCGCCTCAAATGTCGTAATCATCGGGTCAGGAACAGTCGGATCGACCTGTGCCCAGGTTTTTCTTGGGTGCGGCGCCAACGTGATTGCAGTCGATACAGACCTGAAGCGTCTGCGGCTTCTCGAAAAACATCTGGGGAGGATGGTCAACACGGCACTTGCAACGCCCTATAACATAGAGCGCTATTTGACGACGGCCGATGCCGTGGTGGTGGCGGTGCTGATACATCGCCAAAAGCCGCCGCACGTTGTTACCGAGTCGATGGTAAAGAAAATGCGGCCCGGAACCGTGATCATGGATCTTTCAATCGACCAGGGCGGCAGCGTTGAAACCAGCCGCCCGACAACCCTTTCTGACCCGGTGTTCAAGAGGCACGGGATTACCCACTACTGCGTGCCGAACATCCCGTCTTCGGTGGCACGCACTGCTTCGCTTGCATTGAACAACGTTTTGCTTTCCTATGTCGAAGAGGTGGGCGAGAAGGGAGTCTCCGCCTTCCGTGACAACCCGGCGTTGCATCAGGGAGTCTATCTCTATTCGGGACAATGCACCCACGAAGGCGTGGCCGGATTTCATGATTGGGATTACGTCGACCTGAAATCGCTCTCGGAGTGACCGGCGGCTTCTGGATTCGAACGGGGAGGTTGCAGGACCCATGGCAACAACGACACCAGTCGCAGGAAAGCGCACCGGCCGGGGAATGTCCTGGGTGGACAGTTACCGGAGCAAATGCTGCTCAGCCGATGAGGCGGCCAGGGTCATCCGCAGCGAGGCGTGCGTTCACATCCATCCTGGGTGTGCGGAACCTGAACAACTGGTCAAGGCCATGGTTCGGCGCGCCGGTGAGTTGCGCAACGTCAAGGTGATCCATATTTTGACCACAGGCAGTGCCGACTACGTATTACCCGAGATGGAAGGACGATTTCGCCATGTGGCCTTTTTCGCAGGGGCGAACGTCCGGACTGCGATCAACGAAGGAAGGGCCGATTTCATCCCGATCTTCCTCAGTGAGGTCGAGGCCCTCATGGTCAACGGCATCATTCCAATCGACGTTGCCCTGATCCATGTATCTCCGCCGGATGAACACGGCTTCTGCAGCTTCGGCGTGGGTGTGGATACGACCAAGACGGCTGCGGAGCAGGCGCGCGTCGTAATTGCACAGGTGAATCCCAAGATGCCGAGGACCCTCGGCGACTCGTTCATCCATCTCAACAAGATTCAGCACATCGTCGAAGTCACGGACGACATTCTTGAGCATCCTCAGGGGCAGGTGTCTGACGTTGCGAAGCGGATCGGGCGCAACATTGCGGACTTAATCGATGACGGATCCACCCTGCAACTCGGCATCGGGGAAATCCCGGACGCTGTGCTCGGCTACCTCGCCGATAAGAAGCACCTGGGCATCCATACCGAGATGGTGAGCGATGGCGTGATAGATCTGATTGAAAAGGGTGTGATCACCAACGAGAAGAAGACGATTCATCCCGGAAAGATCATTCTGGGCTTTGTTCTTGGAACCAGGCGGCTGTACGATTTCATCGACAATAATCCCATATTCGAGTTTCATCCCAGCCAATACACCAACGATCCTTTTATCATTAGTCGCAACGACAGGCAGGTTGCGATCAACTCCGCAATTGAGGTAGATCTGACAGGCCAAGTCTGCTCGGACTCCATAGGCTGCAGCCTTTACAGTGGCATCGGTGGCCAGGTTGACTTCATTCGCGGTTCGGCTCGTAGTAGAGGGGGCAAGCCGATCATCGCATTGCCTTCTACAGCGAAGGAGGAATCCATCAGCAGGATTACTCCGTGCCTGAAGCAGTTTGCCGGTGTCGTGACTTCCCGCGGCGACGTGCACTACGTAATCACCGAGTACGGGACGGCGTACCTTCACGGCAAGACAATCCGCGAGCGCTGCCAGGTGCTGATCAAGATTGCTCACCCGAAATTCCGGGATGAGCTGGCCAGCGCAGCCCGCCAGCGCAACCTTATCTAAGTGGGCTTTTTCATAAATACGCTGACGTATTTTCTGAACGCAGAAGCCGGCAATGTCCAGCGCGCGGTTGCACGCCGCCGCGCCCTTTCAGGCTGCGGCCCGCAGGCCCGCTCGGTTCGTTATTCGCAGTTGATCGCTGCTTACCCGTTATCTCAGCGCCGGGAACGGCGGATTGCGTGCCGGTTGTCCTTTAGTCAGGCTGCCAGTAAAATGATTATTCCGCCTGAGGAGGACGATACCGCTATGAGATCGGCGCGCATTCTCTTGTATTGCTCTGTTTTCCTGCTTGTGGGCACGAGCTGCCAGGAAAAAGCTGGACCTCCTCCGCAAAGACCGGTCATGCCGGTTTCGCTTGCCCTGGTGGCAACCAAGGACCTGCCGGTCCAGGTCAAAGGCATCGGCAATGTTGAGGCGTATTCGACCGTAACGGTCAGGAGCCAGGTCGGCGGTGAGCTGATCAGAGTTCACTTTACACAGGGGCAGGAGGTGCATAAGGGTGAACTCCTTTTTGAAATCGACCCGCGGCCGTTCCAGGCCGACCTGAGCAAGGCGGAAGCCAATCTCTCACGGGATTCTGCGGTGCTGAAGCAATCCGAGGCTAACCTGGCGAGGGACGTGGCCCAGTCAAAGAATGCGGCCACAGAGCTGGACCGATACCAACAGCTCTTCGAGAAGGGCGTTGCGGCAAAGGAACAGTATGATTCGATCCGCACTAATGCGGAGGCCCTCCAAGCGGCAGTCAAAGCCGATCAAGCCGCCATTGAGAATGCGCGCGAATCTATCAGTGCCGATCGGGCGGCGATAGAGACCGCCAGGCTGAATCTGAGTTATTGCTCGATCGGTTCACCGATCGAAGGGCGTACCGGAAGCCTGCTCGTCAACCAGGGAAATGTGGTCAAGTCGAACGACACAAACCTTGTGGTGATCAACCAGGTGCACCCGATCTATGTGTCCTTTTCACTTCCGGAAAAGGAGCTGCCGGCAATCAAAAAGTACATGACTGAAGGGAAGGTGCCTGTCGATGCCGCTGTTCCCAATGATGCGGGAACAGCCCCGAGAGGGGTTCTCACATTCGTTGATAACACGGTGGATCCGACAACCGGGACCATCAAGTTGCGGGGTACCTTCGACAACAATGACCGACGACTTTGGCCTGGTCAATTCGTGAACGTTTCGGTCACGCTCACCACGCAGAAAGATGCCGTCGTAGTTCCAACCCAGGCAGTGCAAACCGGACAAGCAGGCACATATGTCTTTGTTATCGGGCCGGATATGACCGCGGAAACCAGATTCGTCAAAGTCGGCAGGACCGTGGGTGGCGATACGGTCATCGCAGAGGGTCTGAAGGCTGGCGAGAAAGTGGTCACCGACGGTCAACTTGGACTTGTGAACGGCGTGAAGGTCCAGGTCAAGGAAGCAGTAGAAGGTAAGCGGGAATCCGGCTCGTGAAGCGTCTACGGTTGGTGCTCTGGAACAACGAGGAGGCCCGGGAACGGGCTGACGGGCTGCAGGCCGCCGGGTATGAGGTGGCCTGGGAGGTCCCGCGCGGTCCGGAATTCATCCGTGAGCTGAAAAGCAATTCTCCGGACGCGGTGATCATTGACCTGAGCCGATCCCCGTCGCAGGGCAGGGACATGGGATTGTTCATCCGTAAGAACGCCGCGACCCGCCGCATTCACCTCGTTTTTGTAAGTGGAGAAGAGAATCTCCGGGGAAGGATCCGGGAACTGTTGCCGGATGCGATATTCACCTCGTGGTCAGAGATACGCGGGGCTTTGAGGCGCGCCGGCGAATCTCCGCTTGTTGAGCCCCGTGTCCCGACATCCGTGTTCGAAGGCTACTCCGGCACCCCGCTGCCGAAAAAGCTCGGCATCAAAGCCGGAAAAGTGGTTGGCTTGATCGAAGCTCCCGAGGGATTCGAAAAGACCTTGGGGGCTCTGCCGGAAGGCACCGAGTTGAGAGACGGTGCGCGCGGCAGTTGCAACATCCTGATCTGCTTCACGTCCTCCCGCCAAACCCTGGAACGCAGGGTCCGCGCGATCCTGCGGCGGCGGGACTTTGCTTCCGTATGGTTTGCCTGGCCGAAGAAGGCTTCCGGAATAGCCACCGATCTTTCCGAGAAAGTAGTGCGGGAGGTTGGACTCGCTTCCGGACTGGTAGATTACAAGATCTGCGCGATTGACCCGACGTGGTCGGGGCTGCTGTTCGCTCGCCGCAAGAGCCCGTAGGGCTGGCGCAAGAATAACTTCACATTTTGCTGCTGGCCCCCAGGCCCGCTGGCGAGGCGCGAGCGACGAGCTATACCCGGGGTG
>DASQID010000081.1:0-4537 GCA_035631775.1 Acidobacteriota bacterium | reverse complement strand
GGACACGGTGGCGATTATAAATACGAACCGAATTGTCCCATTCTCCCGAAGCAATCCTGCCGTCGATTGAAAGCGCGATCGAAGACACCGGCGCGGCATGAGAACCGATCTGGGTAATCAGCTTCCGGCCCTTCACATCCCAGATGGCGATGGTCTTGTCGTCGCTCGCGGACACGATTCTCCTGCCGTCGGCGGAAAACGCCACCGATTTCACCCGGTCCTTGTGCCGGCCGATAAGCGCAACCTGGCGGAGCGGCTTGGCCTGCCATAACCGCACAGCCCCATTGTTATCGCCCGTCACCAGCCATTGACCGTCCGGCGAGAAGGAAACCACTCTCAGTTGCTGCAGAATCCGGTCCGCTTTCTGATAATCGACAACCTGCCAGTCCGCAGTGCCTAAGAGTGTCAGGCGCGCAGCGGCAGGACACGCGCAGGCGAGCAAGCGTCCGTCAGGTGCAAACGACAAGCCATAGATCGCTCCTGGACCCAGACGGGTGGTCAAATCAGCAACGCGCTTGCCATCTCCACAGGTCAAGACATCATGATCCAAGGCCACGCTTCTCCCATCGGGAGCGATTGCGACACAGTACAGATTCCACTGATCGTGGCTCTCAACGATCCAGCGTGGACGGCGATCATGGATGTCCCAAAGGCTTACTATGCCGGATTGAGCACAGGATGCGATGGACTTCCCGTCCGGGGAGAATGCCAGGGAGTTTATCCGCGCATTTTCCTCGACGAAAACATCTTCCTTCGTCCCGCGTCCTGTGTCCCAGACGATAATTGTTCCATCGACTCCCGCCGAGGCCAACCGCCTGCCGTCTGGAGA
Organism: Acidobacteriota bacterium; assembly: GCA_035631775.1. GTDB lineage: Bacteria > Acidobacteriota > UBA6911 > UBA6911 > UBA6911 > DASQID01. The sequence continues at coordinate 3,708 of DASQID010000081.1, read as the reverse complement.
GAAAGAGACCGCGCTCACGGGCCCGCTATGTGCCTTCAAATCCCCCACCAGTTCACGCTTCACCGCATCCCACACCAGGATTGAACCATCCCCGTGGCTGGAGACCAGCCAATGGCTGTCGGGAGAAAAAGCCAGGCTCCAAACGTCCGCGGGAGATTCCAGGCGCGCGAGTTGAGCCCTGGCCGCCGCATCCCAGAAAACGATATTCTCCGCGCCTGTAGCGACCCAGTTGCCGTCCGGTGACCAGGCAACGGCGCGCCCGTGGTCTTTGTGCACGGTTGCCTGAACCTCCGGCGTACACGTCCCCCAATTCCAGAAAGCGACCACTCCCGATGCGTCTATCGTGGCCAAGTGCTTCCTGTCGGGTGACAATGCGGCGGAAGTGTGCAGTATTTTATCCTGGCAGCGGATATTGGCCCTGCCTCCGGTTTCCAGGTCCCACGCCTGACCGCGGCATTCCATAACGACTCTATTCGTCACGAAGAGGAGGTTTCCGAACGGGGAGCCGAACGGGAGATCATTGAGCTTCTTCCATGAACCTGTCTCCCAAACTACAGTCCGATAATTTCCCTCCGTAGTTAACAGCAAGTGGCTGTCCGGTGAAAAAGCCAGGGTGCCGATAGGATTCGGGTGTTCTCCCAAGACGCAGACTCTCTTGTGGGTGCTGCCATCCCAGACAATCACGGCTCCCGTTGATCCGCCAGCCGCAATCCATCTGCCGTCGTTCGAAAACGCCACTGCCGTGACCTGGCCGATGTTCTCATTGAAGGTGGCGAGGCGCACGCGCCGTGCAAAGTCCCAGACGATCACGGACCCATCTTCACCGCAGGAAACCAGCCTCGACCCATCCGGAGAAAAGGCAATCTGACGCGCGGGGCCGACATGCCCGTCTCCCAGGCGAGTCTCCTCCCACTCCTCAGTAATCGACAAGGCCGCTGCCACGAGAATCGAGCCGACAGCAAACAGCATTGCCAGCGCCCCCCAGCGGATCAGCCCCGCCCTGAAACTCTTGCGAATGAGTTCCGCTTGTGTTTTTCCGCGATCCATGTCCGAGTGGCGGTGGATTGACCACAGCCTGCCGAGGGGGATGCGAGTGCCTTTGTCCATTGCGTAGTTCGACAGGTATTGGCGGAAGAGCCGATTGGCGCGATGCGTGGCGTCCAGCAGCATGCCCGTAATCTGGTTGATCTTCTCGACCAGGTATTCGTGCATCAGCTCGTACCGCCAGGGCTCCACGTCCTGCAATTGGTTTATGATCCGGGCGCGCGCGAAGTGGTCGACCAGTCGAGCTGCCGTTTCCCGGCCGTGCTGCATCCGCCGGGCAATCTCATCCAGGGAAAGCGTCAAGCGCGTGTTTTCATCCGAGATCAGGCTGCGCAGGAGGAGTCTCGCCTTCTGCGGCTCGCCCGATCCTTGGATGACGTCTTCAAGATAGCTTTGGGCAAGTGGTTCCTTTCCGCCTGCGCGGCGGTAATCCCGCGGCGTGAAGATCCGCTTGTTTTGCAGCTGTTCTCCGACGATCTGCAGCTCGGACGGGAGAACGGCGCCGCCCACCGCGAGATCCCGCGCAACCTCATCGCTCAGTCCTTTTTCGAAAGGGAGGTCGGCGCGGCGAGCAGACAGATCGATAATCCGGCTTGCCTGCTGACGGTCGAAGTTGCGCAACTGGTATAGCCTTGAACTGAGCAGGGGATCCCGGATCCTGGTGCCCATCTCGGAATTGACGAGGTGAAGGAAGTCGGCCCGCATTGAAAGCAGAAACTTGACCGGGAGATTCACCTCACAGCAGCATGCGCCGACGAATTCGATGAAGGAATCGCGTTCGTTCCGTGACCTGAAGTGGATGAAGAATTCCTCAAACTGATCCCATATCAGGACAAGGGAGGCGTCCATCTCCTTCGATACCCGCCGCAAGTACTCCGTCAAGTCCTCTTCCGGTTTGCGTCGGATCCGAGTTGCTCTCTGACATTCTTCCACGAGCGTGACCAGCGGATCTGTGTGCGACCGGCAATAGACGGGCAGGTATCCGGACTCCCAGAGCTTCGGAATCAGGCCGGCCTTGAGCAGCGAGGTCTTGCCGCATCCGGAGTCGCCGTACAGCACTCCGAAATGGAATTCCTGGTGTGTAATCCGCTCGAAAAGTGAAATTGTATCCAGCTCTCGGCCGTAGAATCGATCGTGATCTGCCTCCTGGAAAGAAAGCAAACCCCGGAATGCGGCTCCCTGCGGCAGTGAATAGGACGTTTCGTCCTTGTCCCCAAATCTGAGCATGAGACGATTCCATAGTCCGCGTCGCTTCCTCCCGTTCGGTGAGTCTTCCACTCGGGGAAGATGATTTATAGGCTGAACACGATCTCTCTCCCGGAGTTCTCCACTACGGTGGAGTGCGCTGCTCAGGCTTCTCAGGTCAGCCAGCAGTTCGCCAGTCGAAGCGTAGCGCTCGTCGCGTTTCTTGCCGAGACTCTTCCGGACGATGCTCTCCAGCTCGAGCGGCGCGTCATCACGGAAAAGGCGAAGGGGCTTGGGTACTGCGTGGAGAGTGTTCTGGAAGACATCGGCGGGGCTCGCACCATCAAACGGCCGGCAGCCCGCGACCATTTCGTAAAGCACGACGCCGAAAGAAAAGATGTCTGTTCGAGGGTCAAGAGGTTCAGCGCGGATCTGCTCCGGGGACATGTATCCGGCGGTTCCGGCGGTCGGGCCCTCGCAGCCGGAAATATCCGATGTATGCGAGGCCAAGCCAAAGTCCAGGATCTTTACGCACCTCGCGGGAGTGATCATGATATTGGAACTCTTGAGATCACGGTGGATGATCCCGGCAGTGTGGGCGTCGCAGAGTCCCTGGACGATCTGAACAGCAATATCTACGGCGGCATCGATTTCGATCGGTCCCCTCTCGATCCTCTTGGCCAGCGTCTCCCCCTCGACATACTCCATAACGATGAACGGACGATGGTCATCCTCGCCTACTTCATGGATTATCGAAATGTGGGGGCTGTGGAGGGAGGCAGCCGCACGAGCTTCGTTCAAGAAGTCGCGACCTGCAAGTCTATCAGCTGAAAGCCCGGGCCCGGGCAGCTTCAGGACCACGGTTCGGCGAAGCTTCAGATCCTCGGCCTTGTAGACTTCACCTCGGCCGCCTGAACCAAGACGTTCGCGAAGCCGATAGTGAGCGATAACACCTGTCGACATATGAGGGTTGAAGACGCATCGAGTCCCTCGTGGGGGAAACCGAAGGCCCGCGCGCCGATTGTAAGGGATCTATCCCCTGCAGCCAATTAGATTATTACCTGGAGGATAAGCACGAAGAAGATCGCCGCCTCCGGACGGCGGTTTGCTTGGCTGGTGTCGAGCTATAATCTCGTGGTGCCGATAATTTCTATGTTCCTCGGAATCGTGATTCGAACGTTCTACGGGAACACGAACCCGCACATTTTCCGCTGAGTATCAGGGCCAACAAGGTAAGTTTGACCTCGAAGGCGTGACGATTGGAGGCAGTATACACGCCAAGATAGCCACCCGACTCATTCGGGAATGGACCGCATTTCGTCGTGCTGGGCTCGAGGCTAATTAGTTTCTGTCGCGAAACTCCACGAATCGCATGTCAGGTCGGGCCCCGGAGGGGCCCAAGCAAGTAGCCGGGGGCGCAAGCCCCCGGATAGGATATTGCATAATGCCGAGCCCCGGCAGGGGCGAAAGACCTTTGTA
>DASQID010000080.1:0-5755 GCA_035631775.1 Acidobacteriota bacterium | reverse complement strand
AGGTATATGGTCTGGGCATACGCGAGGGAGGCAACGGCCCCGGTGGGGAGAAAACTGGCGAGAAACGAATCGATGTAACTGCTCAACTGGCTTACGCCACGGCTCCCGACGCTGGGCAGGAAGTTCTTGATCACTGTGCGGATGTTGGCCGAAGTCGTCTCCAATTCAAATCGGAGCCGCCCTGCCAGGGCGACGACAGAAGGTATCTGGACGGCAAACTGCAGAAGGCTTCCGACAACGGCTCCCCAGGCCACCAACTCGGCAAACGGGTACAGTCCGCCCCGGCCGCCGTAAAGGACCAGAGTGGCGATCATGGCGGCATTCCACAGCACCGGAGCCGCATAAGGCAGGAAGAACCGCCGATGGCTGTTCCAGATCCCGAGGCACCAGGCTGATAGAACCAGGATACCCACTCCCGGGAACAGGATGCGCACCAGGCGAATCGTCTCGTCCTTTTTCACTCCTCTGAATCCCGGTGCTATCAGATTGATGAGGTACGGGGTGGCCAGAACGCCAGCGAGGACGAGCGCGGACATCGTGACAGCGAGAATGGAGCCGATTACCCGCGCGACACGGCTGGCTTCCTCTTCGTCGTCGGAAGCGAGCAGTCGCGCGTAAACCGGAATGAACGATGCGGACAATGCTCCTTCACCGAACAGGTTTTGCAGGAGGTTCGGGATCTTCAACGCTGCTTTGAAGGCGTCCGCCGCATCCGAATTACCGAAGTAGTGAGCGAAGATTCTCTCCCGGACCAGCCCGATGAGACGGGACAGGAGAATGCCTGCGCCGACCATGAGTGCATTTCTGCTCGAGCTCTTCGCCTTCGTCGGTGAACTTGGTGTCATCAGCGCAATTTGAGCGTGGCTATTGCGGCCAGGGCCAGAATGCCCGCGACAATCCACAGGCGTATGACAACCTTCGTTTCCGCCAATCCGCTGTGCTGCATCTGGTGGTGCAACGGAGCGCGCGCGAATATCCGGCGCCCGAGCCACCGGATGCCGATCTTGTCCTGGATTTGTGAGCTGGCTGCTTCGGCAATGAAAAGGCCGCCGAGTATCAGAAAGAGAGCCTCTTGCTTCAGCAGCACGCACAGCACCGCCATGCTGCCGCCGAGTGCGAGCGATCCCGTGTCCCCCATGAATATTTGCGCCGGATAGGAATTAAACCAGAGGAAACCGATTCCAGCGCCTACGAATGCCGAGCAAAACACGGCCAGCTCACCCGCCCCTGGGAGGAATGGGTAGTTGAGATAGCGTGCCCAGATGAAATTACCCATCAGATATCCGAAGACGCCGAGCACACCCAATACAAACACGGACGGCACGATGGCCAATCCGTCAAGCCCGTCGGTGATATTGACCGAATTGCACACTACCATGACGAAGCAAAATATGATTGGAAGGCAAAGCCAGGTCGAATGAAACAGCGGCATCTTCAGGAACGGCACATAGAAGGCATTTGCCTGATTGGGGGGGAGCAGCGAGAAAGGGCTAAGGACTATTGCCGCCAGCACTGCGGCGAAGATGGCCTCGAGGACCAGCTTCTTGCCCTCGGAGAGGCCACGGTCTCCTGATTTTGCCTGCATCTTGGTACGGTCATCGACCAGACCGATCAGACCGAACCACAGCATTCCCGCGAGTACCAGCAGGACATACCTGTTGGCAAAGTTGCACCAGAGCACACAGGAGACGAACACCGAGCCGATCAGGACAGCCCCTCCCATCACCGGTGTGCCGGCCTTGTCCGAGGCAGAGGGGATGCCGGTTTCGCGCAACTGATCCACGAAGGCCCGGCGGTGTAGATACCATATAAGGCGTGGGGTGAGGATCAGAATCAAGAGGATTCCCGTCAGTGCCGCGGCGATTGAGCGCGCTGAAAGATAATCGACCAGGCGCAGGAACGACAGCGGCTCGTATCTTTGGAGGATTCTTCCAAGGAAGTAAATCATCTCTTAGAGGCCTTTCCGTTCGACACGGCTTCCATCAGTCGCCGGTACTCCGATTTGATCTCGAACTGAGGCATGAAATCCGTCGCGGTGAGAATGAATCCCGGTAACTCCCGTGAGAGAAGCTCGTGGTCAGTCACCATTCCACGTTCGACAAGAGAGCAGATGCCTTTCAGAGCTGCGGCTCTCACTTTCCAGTACTTGTAGTGCTTCATCGAGAGAAGGGTTGGCAAGACAACCTCCTCGTCTCCCAGCTTGCCGAGCGCCTCCGCCGCCGCGGCGGCCACTTCAGTATTGCGATCCCTCACAAGGCGAAGTAAGGCCGAGACGAACTCCTGTCGCATGCTGATGCGGCCGCCGAAGTGCGCGGCTGCACGTATCGCTTCCGCTCTCACCTCATAATAGGGATCCTGGAAAGCGAGCAACAATGCGGCCTCGACCTCCGGCGTGAGCTCGTTCAGACGCGCGAGGGTGGCAATAATGTTTCTTCGAATGAAACCGACTTGCTCGTAATCGCCGCCGAAAATCCTCTTCAATAGGGAGGCAGGTCTGCGGTCCCGAAAAGTGGTCAGCAGAAGCGGGATTTTGTCTGTTGCTCTCAGCAGGCCGAGAAGCTTCACTCCGACGTTGCGGTCTTCCCAGCCGACACGGATCAGCAGCGACGCGGCCCGGTTCTTAAAATAGGCCAGATCGTCGGGATTCTGAATCACAGCCTCGGGCGAGTAGTCTGTCTGCAGTTCTTTATATGCCTGCTCCAGCTTTGCAAGCAGGGCACGATTGTTGGGGAGTTTTCGTTCGACCCTCACATGTGCGGTTTCTTCCACCATTATGGCCACGCCCTGCAGAGTGGCGTGGATTTGCCGTGTAATTTCCGCAACTGCGTCCTGACGGAGGAACGCTCCGCTGAGGCGACTCATCTCCATTAGACGGGATTCATTCTCAAGCAGCGAGAGTATCCTCTCGGCCAGCTTCTTCCCCTCCACAATTTCATCTATCTGGCCTTTGACCAGCGAGATTTCCTCGTAGAGAATCTCCGCTCCTCCCGATCGCTCCATCGCCCTCGCGTTCATGACCTGATGATCACCCGGAAGATTGGACTTGGGTATGATGATGGCCGGCAGCCCCATGGCCGAAACCTCGTTCAGGCTGCCCGCGCCGCCCCTGACAACGACAAGGTTGCTGACGGCGTAGAGCTGTTCGATTTCGTGGAAAAAAGGGCGGGCGAGGTAGAAGGTCTCTATCTGCCGGAGCTCCTCTTCCGAATAGGTCCGGCGGAGACGGGCTTCAGTGTCTTCGGCTGCGTGATAACTCCGCGACTTGTTGAGTCCCATGCCGTGAATAAGAAACAGCCGGTTGCGATGAGGGAGGAAGTAGCGGAGGGAGTCTATGACTGCCCGGTTGATGGTGCGCGATCCCTGGGAGCCTCCGAACACAAGGACGACTTTTCTGTCCTTCGGGACCACAAAGTCGAGACCTTTGCGCTCCTCCCCACCAAGCTTGTGGATTCGGCCCCGTAGCGGATAGCCCGTGTGAACACCATTTCGCGGGAAGTACTCCAGAGTTTCCGAAAAGGTGACGAACACCTTTTCAGCAAACCGCCCCATGAGCTGATTGAGCTTTCCCGGCGCTGCGTTCTGTTCGTGAATAAACACCGGTGTCCGGCTAAGCCGCAGCCTGCTCAACAGAGCCGACGCGATGATGACCGGTGCCGAGGCATAGCCGCCGGTCCCAATGATCACCTCAGGACGGAAGGTCAACAGGATGACAGCCGACTGCAGGGTGCCGACGAATATTTCAAAAAGGAATCGTGCCAGGGCCAGGGAGGGTCTTGCCCCAGGATATCCCGCAGATCGGACAAACCTCACAGGGATGCCCTCGCGTGGGACCACCTCCTCCTCCATTCGTCCACGCACGCCGACATATAGGTATCTCGCACCCGTGCATCCAAGCGCGCTACCAATCGCCAGTGCAGGATTTACGTGGCCGGCAGTACCGCCGCCGGTAAGCAGGATTCGCTTCAACTCTTGCATGGGCAGATATCTAATCACGTCGGCCAGCCGGACACAAACGGTATGCGGCTGCACGACTAAGAGCTCGCTCAAGAATAAATTCACATTCTGGCGCGAGCACCGTCGCCCCTGCGTCGCTCCTCGGGGCCACCAGCAGAATGTGAAGTTATTCTTGAGCGAGCCCTAAGCATTCAGGCGGGGACGCTCCTTCCGGACAAAATCCATGTCCTGAACCGGTTCGGATTCGCATTCCACAGCCAACACCGTGACCGGATTGTCCGGAGCCGTCGCGGGAAGCCCCTTGAATACAACCCGGAACTTATCCTGTTCAAACTCCACATTCCGGCCGGTAGCATGCAATCTTGCCGATTTTACGGGGGTGAGCAGGCCGCCGAGGGCCAAGGCTGTTCCCGGCCAGAAATAAGCATGGATGTAAAGCGTGTTTCCTTTGCGCGTGAAATTGGCAAAGTTGGATCGCCGGACCTGGCAGCGGTCGGCTCCGTAAATTGTGGTTCCGTTGCGCTCCATCCAGGCTCCGACTGCGTTCAGGATCGTCACAGATTCTGCGGGGATTGAACCGTCTCCGGCAGGTCCGATGTTGAGCAGATAATTGCCACCATCTCGGGCGCAGGTTATGAGATTGCGCACGATCTGCTTCGGCGTCTTCCAGGCGTCATCGCTCTGCTGGTACCCCCAACTGTCGTTCATGGTCATGCACGCTTCCCAGGCTCTGTCGCCTTTCTCTGCGGCGATTCTCTGTTCGGGCGTGGAAAAGTCGCCGCGCAGTCTGTTTCGATCGTTGACGATGATATCCGGCTGCAACTGAAACACCATTCTGTTCATTTTTTCAGATTCCCAACCCGACGCGTCGAGCGGCCAGGCAACATCGTACCAGAGGATGTCGATCTTGCCGTAGTTGCTGCACAACTCGCGGATCTGGCCGTGGACATAATCCACAAATCGTCGCCGGGCTGCGTCCTCCTGGGCGCAACGCGCACCGTCCGGGTGGTGCCAATCCATGAGCGAATGGTAGAAACCGACGCGCAGCCCCTCACCGCGCGCGGCATCCACGTACTCGCGCACCAGGTCGCGGCCGCAGGCCTGTTTCGGGGCGCAGTAATTGGTCAGTTTGCTGTCGAACAGGCAAAATCCCTCGTGGTGTTTGGTCGTCATGACCATGTACTTCATGCCGGCACGCTTCGCCAGTTTCGCCCACTCGCGCGCCGCATTGGGTTTTGGAGTGAATCGTTTCGCCAGTTGCTCGTACTCCGCAACCGGGATCCCCTCGTTTTCCATGACCCACTCGTGCCTGCCCAGGACGCTGTAAAGACCCCAATGAATGAACATTCCAAACCGGGCCTCATGCCACCACTTCATGCGGCGTGCGCGGTCCACTGCTTCATCGCCCGATTGAGGCACAGTCTCAAGGTCGTCCGAGTTGCCGCTTGAGGTCAGCAGGCCTGCGCCTGCTCCAAGCATCGCCAAATGAGTTCGCCGGGAGATTTTCCTGTCGAGCATCGGTGCCCTCCTTTCGTGAGGTATGGACCGTCAGTTTAGAACAGATCCCGCGTCTCGTACATCAAATCTGCCATGAGTTGCCATGAGTGTCCGGAAGTTGTCTTTGTTTGAACGGTCTGTTCATAGGAGCCTGCAGCAAAGACGCGCAGATTGCCTTTCGGTTGCAGGGCATCGTGATATCTGGGCTTGTCCCAAGGAGGGGTGACCCGAACTGCCGCCGCACATTTGACGGTCACGTCGAGGTGGGCTGACTCTTGAATTTGTATGATTTTTTGGTGATGCA
>DASQID010000079.1:0-14064 GCA_035631775.1 Acidobacteriota bacterium | reverse complement strand
ACCGCCGCAGGAAAATCCCTGCGCAACGCGCTGACTTTGCTTCGAACGTCCTGCGCTGCTGTGTGGATATTGGTGCCCAGTTTGAATTCGGCGACTACTATGGAAGCCCCTTCCGTGGTAGTCGAGGTAATGTGTCTCACTCCCTCCACAGGGTTGATGGCTTCTTCAATTCGCTTGGTCACTTCGGTTTCTACCGTCTCGGGCGCGACACCGGGATAGATGGTCCGAACACTGACCACGGGGAGGTCCACTTTAGGAAACAGGTCCGTGGACAGCTCTCTATAGGAGAAAATACCCAGCACCACCAGGGCAACCATCATCATGGTGGCAAAAACCGGCTGCTTGATGGAAAGGTCGGAAAGAAACATAGACTAGTAGCCCGGCACGGGCGCCTGTGACTGCGGGCGTACGGCCGAACCCTCCTTGAGTGCGGGACCAATTTCTTCGATTACCAATTCTCCCTGCCGGAGACCTCGTATCACCCAAACCTGATCCTGCTGAATTCCTCCAATCTGTACGGGACGGCGAGCTGCCTTGCCGTCCTTGATTACGAAAACGCTGCCGGCCGATGACTCCTCCTTCTCCGACAAAAGCGCGGAGCGCGGCACGACCAGCGCGTTGCGCTCATGCCGGATTTCAATTTCGCCGCGGGCGTACATACCGCTGCGAAGCTCCCCTCCCGCGTTGGACATGCGAACCTTCACCCTCACTGATCGGTTATCCGCTTCAACCATCGGGTTGATGGCCGTGATCCTCCCCTCGAATCTGCGCTCGCCCCAAGTCGGCGTGGTAAAGACCGAGCGTTGACCCAGCCGGAGCTCGGCCAAGCGATATGATGGGACCAGACATTCCAGCTCGAGCCGCAAGTTGTCCACAAGGGTGTAAACCGAGGAAGCAGGCATAAGGTAGGATCCTGAGTCGAAGAACCTTTTCTGGACATGTCCCGGAGCAGGGGCCAGTATGCGGCAATCCCTGAGTGCCTTCTCGGCAATGGAGATTGCGGCTTTTGCCTGTCCACATTGGGCGTCGGCCAACCCAACCTGAGCCTCCGTCTCTTTGACCAACGTTTCTGCAGCCTGATGGTCTCTTTCGGTAATGCCGCCACTCTTAAGGAGGTTATCGGCCCTCTGACTCTCCCGGCGGGCGTGATCGGCCGAAACTTTCGCGCGCTCAAGTCCTGCCTGAGCTACAACAAGTGCTGCCTTGGCCTGATCGAGGGCCAGCCTGTAATTGGTTGGATCTATTTCGGCCAGGAGCTGATCCCTCTGGACCAGGTCGCCCTCACTGAAATGCGTTGCGATCAGACGACCACCGACCTCTGATTTCACCTCCACGATCGAGTCCGAGTGGAGGCTGCCGGAAACGGGCACCGTGACAGCCCAATCCCTCAAGTCGACAGGTGAAGCCTTAATGATGAGTTCAGGCGCCGCCTTGGATATGGGATCGGTGTTGGCTTGGCCTCCTGATCCGCTGCAGCGCCATTGCCCGAAGGCAGTGGCGAGGAGGGCGGCACACAGAACGAATCTTGTACGATGAGTCATGGTTGGTTCACCTCTTGGTCCAGAATAGGACTACCTGCAGCCAGACGAAGCCGCGCCTTGGCCATTTCATAGTCGTAGGTTGCACCGATCTGCGTATTGCGCGCCATCGTCAGTGCAGTCTGGGAGTCGACGACATCGAGCGTTGTGGCGGCACCGTGCTGATAGTTCGCCTGCATCATAGTGAGAACCCGCTCGGCTTGTGCAACGTTTAGTCTGGCCGCCGCGATAGCTTTGGACGAGGATTGCATATCTTCAAAGGCAGATTTGATTTCCAGACGCACGCTGTTCTCAAGCTGGGCCAGCCCGTGCTCGGCGGCGCGTGTGCGTGAGAGCGCCTGGGCAACAAGCCCTGCCTTGCGGCCGCTGTCATAGAACGGCAGTCGGAAGTTGAACGTGACATTCCAACGCGAGAACTCGTTGTTGAAAAAGTTGTTCGGCTCCCGCACCGAATAACCCCAGCGCCCCTCGAAGTCGATGGAGAGCTTGTTTTCTGCATTGGCCAGGCTCTGCATATGGCGCGCCTCCTGCAGTTGACGGCGCGCAACCATCATCTCGGGCCTGGATTCCATGGCACGATCCTGGAGTTGAGCAAGATCCGACACGGCCCAGGCGCGATAGTCGAGCCTTCCGGCGATCTGTGTGGGGGCTTCCAGATCCACCACGATCAGGTTGTTGAGGGCCGAACGCGCCAGCTTGACGCGATTCTGTGCGCGTATCAACTCCGGCTCCGTATTCGCCACGTTTACCTCCGAGCGAAGCACATCGATTTCAGTCGCGACGCCGTTACTGAAGCGGCTGCGTGCCTGCTCGAGGTGTTTCTTGCGTTGCTCATATGTCTCGTTCACAACCGCCAGATTTTCGTCGGCAAGCAGCAGGTCGTGAAAGGCCTGAAAGACCTTGAAGGTCACGCGCTGGCGGACGGCTTCCAGGGCCGCCATTTTCTCGCGTTGCGTTTCCTCGGCCAGCCGGACTGCAGTTCTCACCTTCCCGGCCGTGAAAATCGGCTGCTTGATTACGAATCCCATGTCGAACAGGTTTGCCGGCACTGGGACCAGCGCATCCTTGAACTCCTGGGGGACCTTGTCGAAACTCGAGCTGTTCAAGATGCTGGGATCCCGTATCCTGAGGCCATAAGCATCCGCACTGATCTGCGGGAAGGCGCCGGAGCGAACCTCCTTTATCCTCCCCTTGAGTTCCTCCAATTGTTCCTGGGCAACCAGCACTTCCGGATTGCGGGAAAGCGCGAGGTTCACTGCCTCCTGAAGCGTCAAAGGCTGCCCCGGGCTCTGGGCGAATCCGGATGTGAGGATGGCCGCCGACAGGATTCCCGGAGCTAACGTGCGCGATATAAAGGTCATATCGGATCCCTCTTTTTATTTACCGCCCGGTATAGGCGCATCGGCCGGCTGGCAGCCCTTGAGCAGGGTGTCAACCTGCCTTTCGGCGCTGCGTCTGGTCACAGTGGGCCGGCCGGTTATTACGTGCTCGAGAATGGCCATGAGATTCATGCCCATCAGCGCGGTTGCGAGTTGCCTGGCATCACCGCGCGCGATGCCCGCATCAATCCCTTCCTGCAGCACACCCTCTATCACTTGCCGCTGTCGCTCCATCTCATGCACGTAGTTGAAGTAAGGGCGTTGATCCTCGGGGGCGAAGATCATTCTGAGCAGAAACTGGATACGCTCCGGCGCCTCCCTGACGGACTTGAAATCCCTGGAGACGATGCGGACCAGCCGCTGGCGGATAGTCCCCCTTGTCCTGGATGCCTCCAGGTGAAGCTTGAGCGATGCTCCGAAAGAATCGATCATGAGCTCGTGATACAGCTGCGCCTTGTCGTGGAAATGGTAATAAAGCACAGGCTTGGTAACCCCGGCAGCTTCGCAGATCTCGCGAATCGACGTCCCTGCGAACCCCTTCCCGGCGAAAATCCGCATTGCAGCTTCAGCGATGGCCTTGCGCGCGCCTCTCATGGAACCATCTCCAAACGGGAGCAAATCTCTATACCGATCGGTATAGAAACGTCAAGCCTTTATACGAATCTCTTCGGAAAAAGGTTTCACGCGGGACACGTCGACTGCGTAGATTTCGTTACCCTATGCCTCGCCTGAAGGCGAGGGGTTTCCACCATCCTTCGTGGAGACACTATCAATCTCTAGGGATAACACGCGATGAATCTTAATTTCGCTCGAATTGCGGATTCTACTTCGCAGCGGGCGTCGAGGGTTGCTCGGCGAGGATCTTGCCCGTGAGAATAAAATCCAGGGTCTGGCCGAGATCGCGCTCGTTGGCAGCCGCCAGTACGAGCCCACCCGACTCTTTTATCTCATGGAATTTGGCGGCTTCGACATCGAAGGCAATGAAATAAACGGACGCGCGTGCCTCTTCAGGCTGTCTCGCCAGAAATCCCGCCACCGCTCCGGGGGAGTAGCCTCGATTATTCTCCCCATCGGTTATCACCAGGATGTGGCGGTGAGACATTCCGGTCCGGTCGAGATCTTTCTTTGCCAAGATCATGGCGTCTCCGATCGGCGTCCCGCCCTCGGGAAACATCGTTGCGAGATCGGCCTCCATCTCCTCGAGGTGCGGCGGTCCGAGCTTCGTTACTGCCCTGCAGGAAGGCTGATTATCTCGGGTGCTGAACTCGTAGATTCCAACCAGGAGCGGGCGGGCCGGATTGTTCCGAGCATGATCGGCGAACCTGCGCAGCAGATTGGCGGCAGCCTGACGGGCTATCTCGATCTTCGGCTTGGGCCTTCCGTCAGCATCCGGTACGGTTTCCCTCATGCTTCCCGATGTATCCATCAGGATGGCTGCGGCGGTACCTTCCTGCCGGGGGACGGCGGGGGGGACACGCAGCATTTCATCAAGTGGATTGACCGTGCTTTCCTGCTCTCTTGCCGTTCTGGTGTGTTTCTGCAGCCAGAGCGCATAGATGCAGAGCATTACGAGCACAAACAAGCCTATCCCGCGACCGCTTCTTCGCATGGCGTATGCCTCCGCGTGCCTCCGTCCCCCGGTCCCTTACCTCCGACCCCTACTTCTGCTCGGGAGAGAATACGCTGATCTCGACCCTGCGGTTCAGAGCCTGGTTATTAGGATCGTTGGGGTCAGCGGGTTCATCCCAGCCTTTACCTTCTATCGTGAATTTATTCGGATCGAACTTGAACTTCTCCACGAGGGCCCGCTTGATCGCCTCCGCGCGTGCGAGACTCAGATCGCGAACCGCCTGGACCGGAATCTGTCCTTTTCTGCTCGAATCCGTGTGGCCTTCTATCAGGATTATGGCGCGGGCAAACTGCCCGGCCAGTCTTGCCACCTGTTCGAGCGTGGCGTCCACGTTGGGATCATAGAGCTTGCCCTTGATGATATTCTGGGCTTCGTCGCGTGCAGGCTCATAGGGATTGTCCGAATTCGGATAGAAGTTAATCCGGATTGTCTGAGTCAGGATCGGCGCCTCGGCAGGGACCTTGCGGAAACTGGATGGAGTGAACGTGGCTATGCTTTCATCCTTCTGAGCCGCGAAGGTTCCCTTCTGCTGGAGCTTCTGGATGAACGAGAAGTCCATCACCTGGTCGAAGGGGAGCGGAGCATTGATTCTTCCCAGTTCCCGATAGACATAACTGGCATTCTTCCACGTGCGCTCGAAATTGGTCGGGTTGGATGAATTCAGGAAGAACTGCACATTCTCGGCGAAGTTGGTCGGGTGCGCGTCGTTGCGCATCGACATGATCTCGTCCGGTTTCATACCGTAAGCATCCGCCATCCACTTGGCGGCCTGCTCAGGGCTTTGCTTTACAAAATCCATGCCGTCGAAGATGCCTGCAATTAGCCCCTCGACGATTTCAGGGTGGTCGCGGGTGAAGTCGGCCCGAACCGCATACACGTCTGCGATGAGCTTGTTGGCATCGCTGGTGCTCGAGAGAACGCGGGTTCCTGTGACCCGCTCCGGAATTTTATAGATGTCCGGTGCCCACGAGACGCAGGCGTCGACCCTCTTGTCCGCAACGAAGGCCGCAGCAGCCTCGAAGGCGGTCGCCGTGTACTTCACCTTGATGTCGGCCGGGCGAAGACCCGCGGATAGCAGTAGAGAGGTCAAATAATACTCGCTAGGTGAGTTCTGAGCCAGGGTGACGGTCCTCCCACGCAGGTCTTTCACCGACTTGATGGTGCTGCGGACGACGATGCCGTCCCCACCGCTCGACCAATCTATCTGCTGCGCAACGCGCGGCGAAGTCCGTGAATCCTTGACGAGTTCGGGCGCCAGGAGAACCATCATGTCCGCGGTGCCCCAGAGTGTGTGGACTTCGCCGGATGCGAAGGCATCACGGGCGGCTACCGGATCATCCATGAGGATCATGTCGACTTTGAAGCCATACTTCTTGGCGAATATGCTGTCCGCGTTCGGCTTGGTACCGTGGTTGGCAGCGATAACCGGCAGCCACCCGGCCCAGACGTTGTAGCTGAATTTGAGGACTTTCTGATTTTCATCCCATTTGTACTGGCTGACTCCCTTTACCGCGGGAAGACGGTCCGCCGGAACATACTTGTACTCCTTGACCGTCGTAACACCGCTTGTGTCCGGCGCCTCCGTCTCCGGAGCTTCCGTACCCCCGCCAATGAGGGGCTTGCCGCCGGTCCCCTTCTTCATGACTATGTAACCGCCGACCCCGATGAGCCCGAGGATGAGAAGGACTGAGATGATTTTGCCGAAAGCTGTCAATCGTGCGGGTTGGTCAGCCATTGATTTGCCTCCTTTATAAGCCTCTTCTGCCGATGGGCATCCGGCCGGTCCGACGGACCGGGGGCGTGTCCTCAGAAATTCATCCGGCTATCCTTACGAACCGGAAGGCCCAGGACCCTGCGTCGGCCCGATTTCCTTCGCGGCCGCAGGCGCTTCAGCCGCAGGCGCAGCCTGAATCCCCTGGCTCGCGAGAAATTCCGCCAGAGCAGCCTGTTCGAGCGCCTTACGCTCGTTTTCCTTCTCAGCAACCTGGTCCATATCCACAAGGTCTTTTGCGACACGAGCCTTGCCTGCCGATTCCTGATAGCGCTTGTTCAGGATTTCCTCCACACCCTTCATCGTGTCGCCCAAGTCGCCCACTTTGAAGGCGGCACCACTCAGCGCTGCCGCAGCTTCTGCCTGCGCTTCCTTGATCTGAACCTGGGACAACTGCTTCTCCATCTTGTGGACCTTGTCTTCGAACTCTTTCTGGGCGAGCTTCGCCTGGCGCAAGTTGGCCTGGTATGCTTCTTCCGTCTCCTGGAGTTCCTGCGTGTCGGTCGTCAGATCAGCTTTGAGCTCCTGCAGTTCGCGGGCAAGGCTTCCGGCAAGCTCAATGTTCCCAGCCCGGTGGTTGGCCAGGATACGGCGCTCGAGTTCCTGCGCCCGTATACTCTTGGCTCTGACCTGGGTCTTCAATCGCTCCGCGACGCCGGCCATGCGCGCCAGAGCCTGATTGTAGTGCGCCATCTTGTCACGGAATTCCTGTTTTGCGGCTTCCATGAGTGCTTCAGGATTACGTTCTTCAAGCCCGCTTATGAAAAGCGAGAGAAAGCCCCGGAAAAGCCTGCCGATTCGTGAAAAGAGTGCCATGGAACTCCCCTTTCCTGCGATTGTCTCAAGTACAAACGATCCCTGGATTTATTCGAGCCATTCTACCCTATCCTGCCAAAGCCAAGCTCCTCAGAATTTAGTATTTGCGAACTCATGCTCGTCTTGCGCGGCGGCGCTTCTAAGAGCCGGCTCAAGCTCAAGGCTCTTCGTCATCGGTGGTGATGACCTGTCGGTCGATGAGGTAGCCGACTGCCCACGCCAGCTCACGTTCTTGGGCTCGCTTCTGCCGGCGCCACTCCTTCCATTTTGCGTCGTCAGCCGCTCCCCTCTCTTTGAGCTCGTCCAACTCCGAACGTATTGCACTGATCTGTGACTCCAGTTCGGCAGCCTTTCGCTCTCGGACGGCCATCCGGTCATTCATCTTCTTCTGCACGAAGGCTTCGAAGGCATCGAGTGCCTTGTCTCGCGCCATTGCATCTTTCACCACATCCTCGACCGTTGCGTTCTCTGTCTTCAGAATGTTGAGAATCGCTGTCTGAACGACGGTGCGGTCCTTATTCTTGAACGCGTCGGTGAGCAGGAACTGCTTCAGCCTGTCCACGTTCCATCCATTGGCAGGACGCTGGATTCCGGCGGTGTCGTAGATTTTTTCGAACGGAACGGCCAATTCGGCAGGGAGATCAGCCAGTGCACGAACCTCTTCCGAGCGTATTTCCGTGGTTAACTCGGCAAGTGTCACGGTCCGTGTTTGAATTTTCGACGCAGGCTGTGCCGCGAGCCCCGACGCCGATTCCAGAATCCCGAGCTTATCTCCCAGGTCCTGCAGCAAATCCAAAAAACTCATTTTCGTCTGCCATTCCTTCCAGTCTTTGAGTCTCGGAGGTGGTTTTGGGATGCCGTGACCCAAAGACTCCAAGAATCGCTAATACAGGCACTTACTTAGACGAATCTGCGCAATTCCTCGATCCGCCTCTCTATGTCCTCCGGAACCATTTCGCGGAATCGTGAAGGGAGAAAGCGGGAATCCGTGCATTCCTTGACGGCCACAAGATCCATATATTCGAGCTTGCGCGTGTGAGCACTCGGACGAACCTCGTGTATGACGTCTGCCAGAACGTCTTTCAGTGGCCGGCGCGGCTCGTTGGAAAGTTCGTGAACGCGCAGCGCACGCACCAAAATCCCTTCTATTTCATTCCCGCCGAGTACAGTTCCCTGAGGTATGTCCGGAAGATCCGCCTCCGAAACCGGGACCTTCAGCTTCCGTGCAATGGAAATCAGCAGGTTGCGCATCTCCTCCGGCGTCTCCGGTGGAAAGAGCGGGATGTGCACATCAAGTCGTCCCTGCCGCTTCAGGTCCACCTCGAGCAGGTCGGGCCGCGATGTGGCGAAAACCCAGATGATGCGGCCGCGATTACGCGTATCGGACATCTCCTTGGCCAGCATTGCATAGACTCGGCCGGAGAGGCCGCTGTCGGAATCTCCGCCTTCCCGCTTGCCAGCAGCCTGATCGGCTTCGTCCACAAACACCACAACCTGGCCCAGGGCACGCAGAACAGCGAAGATCTTCTCCAGGTTGGATTCGGTGGCGCCGACCCAGCGATCGCGGAAGTTTTTGAAGACGACACATGGGATTCCCAGTTCCCCAGCCCAGGACTGCACAAGGAACGTCTTGCCGGTTCCAATGCGTCCGGTGATCAGGTATCCCATCGGAAGCGCATATAAGACACCCCGCTTCAGAAGCTTAGCGTCGTCGCGCAACCATGCCTTCACTGCGTCCAGTCCGGAGACGTTGTCGAGGTTGAAGGGAGATTCAAAGAACTCCAGCAATCCCTGGCACTCGCGTTCGATCCTGTCTTTCTTCATGTGCGAGAGCCACGCGGAGGTGATCGTCTGTCCATTCCTGAGCGCCAGTGCGAGGACCGTGTATGCTCCAACCCGGCTCAGCCCAGTCAGGCGGCGTCCCAGCACGTCGATGGAGACTTCGCACTTGGCAGGGAGTTCCGGCAGAGTCGTGGCAGCCAACGTCTTGACGTAATCGACCATCTCCTCCTCGTCCGGGAGGGGAACGCGCAGAGCGGAGGCGTGCGGGTTCTGCACGATCAGGTCGTTCAGGTCGTGAAGCCCTTCGGCAAGCAGGACAGTCACAATGTTGGACTGGAGTATTGCAGGGTCGTTGGCCCAGCTCAAGATTTTCACGACATTGGAGCTGAAGGCGCCGCCCAGCTGGATTGGATCTCCGTGCGGGACCACAAACTCGGCAAAGTCGATGATGACCGCTATCCTGCGCGTCCCGGCGTCGCGTCCGCGCAGGGACTGGAGGTTGAGGGTCCTGAGCAGATAGCGGTCGACTAGCTCCATCGCGGAGCCTGGCTCGCGCAACTGGGCTATGGCGTTTGCCTGGTCTCCTAGGACCTGCTTCAGCCATTCGCCCCAATCGTCCGCGCCACGGGTTGCGCGAATTCCTTTCCCGCGGTCGTATTGGAGAACGATGTCGTACTTTTCAAACATGACCTCGTCAAGAAAGGCTTTCAGCGGAAGCAACCTCCGTCCGGAGGGCCCGGAGGCCGGCACAACGTCGAAGACATTCCCATGGATCAAAAACTGGGCGACCGATCCCGAGCGAAACAGGTTGCGCATTTCCTCGGCCCATGCCGGCAACTCGTGGCTCATGTGATCTCCGTGCCCGACTTTGCGCCTTTACGTCTTAGCGGTGGCTTTTTCAAAATGCCACCGCTAAGTCGCCAAGACGCCAAGAAAAGCGAAACGTCCCTTGGTTGCGCCTGCCCCGGGATCTCCTTGGTTGTCATTGAGACTGTTTCCCAGAAACGCCAATGGACAGTGATGGCGGTTCTGCCATCAGGTCCTCCACGGCGCCGTAGATCTTCTGCTGCTCGGTGATCCACTGGGTTGTCCCGCCGAGCGTGGTGGTTATCTGATCGATGCGCTGCGAAACGGATTCGGAATCCGTGGAGAGCACGGCCTGCTCACGTACAAGTTCCACCTGCTCCTGTATCCGCGTCAACTCGGCGTCGAGGAAGGCTGTCTTATCCTTGGCCTCGCGCCTTTTCTCGAGACGTTGCTGCAGGATTTCGACCTGCCCCGACAGACTCTTGCGCAACTCTTCACCAACAGACTGATCCTTGAGTCGGGACTGAAGATTGGCAATGCGTTCCCCGATTTGATCCGCATCCTCTTGTGAAGAATTGGATCCGCGCACGATTCTGTCGATGCCCTGCCGGGTCAGCAATAGCCGGAGATAAACCCACAGAAGCTTGCCTAGTCCTTCACCCTGGGCTTCGAGTCCTGTGGTCACAATGCCAAGATGTGCCTGCTGCTCCAATATTGCCCGACAACGCGCCTCGAGCGCACGATAGCGTTGCTGGCCCTCCGGGCTCAGCTGTCTGACCAATTCGTCGACCTTCATCTGCCACCGTTGCCGCGTTTCCCATTGGCGCGTTGCCCCTACCAGGTGCTGGAAGCGTTCGTTGGTGGCCAGAACGCCCAGATAGGCAAGCTCCAGGCCCAAGCCGACCACCCAAAAGCCGGGATTTGCCAAACCAAGGAAGGCGAAGATGCCCAGCCCCACCCAGTTAGGAGGAATAAACATGCCGATCGGCCGGGCATTGAACGCCTCACGAATATAATCCCACAGACTGGGTTTCATAGGCGTTCCTGCTGAACAGGTTTTGCGCTTTTGGCGGCTGCGTCCGGAGTATTCTCCGACACCCGCCGGAATGCCTCGGTTACGACGTATACGGCCTTTTTGAACTCCGCTCGTTCCTGCGCAACCAGCGGCGGGATTCCAATAGAGGGAGGAATCGCGTCATGGATATCATAGGCAATCTGTCCGGGAGCATGGGTGAAAATCCATACTCTCGAGCCAAGGTAGACGGCCTCCGTGATGCTGTGTGTCACGCAGAAGATCGTTGGATGAATCCGGTGCCACAGCTTCACAACCAATTCCTGCATCTCGAGGCGTGTCGGCTCATCGAGGGCGGAAAAAGGCTCATCCATCAGGAGTATGTGCGGTTCCATCGCCAACGAGCGCGCTATCGCTACCCGCTGCTGTTGGCCCCCTGAGAGCTGGTGTGGATACTTGTGCATGTGCTCGGCGAGTTCCACCTCCGAAATCAGACCTTCCGCCTTTGATCGGCGTGCCGCGCGGTCCAAACCCAACTGTCGCCGGTTGATTTCGAGACCGAACATGACGTTTTGAAGCACAGTCAGGTGCGGAAACGAGCTGTACTGCTGGAAAATCATGCCCCGTTCCCGTCCGGGTCCTTGAACTGGCTGTCCCTTCACGACGGCTTCGCCTGAAGTCGGTCGCAGGAAACCGGCAATGAGATTCAGCAACGTGCTCTTGCCGCACCCCGAGGGTCCGAGAATCGTGATGAACTCTCCCTGGTTCGGGATATCAGGAATGGTGAGCGAAATCTCATTGAGCGCCGTAAATGAGCCGAAACGAACGGTGACATTCCGGAGCTCCACGACGTGTTGTGCTGGCGTGGTAATCAAGCGCGGCTCCGACGATAGGGAAAGAAGAGAAAGCCGAGGCGTGTCCATAGAAGGTCCGCGATCCACGCTATGACTGTTATAATGACTATAACCAGATAGACCCTCCCCGACATCGCGCGGCGGCGGGCTGTATCAATCAGGTCTCCCAAGCCGCCGGTCTTCACGACCACCTCGGCCAGGACCAGGTAAGTCCACCCAACTCCGAACGCCAGACGCATTGAGTGCCAGATGTCCGGAAGAGCCACCGGCACCATAACGCGAGCAATGACGTGCCAGCGGGTAGCCCCCAGGCAGTAAGCAGTCCGCAGATAGACATCCGGCACAGAGTCTATCGCCTTCACAACCATGGGGAGAAGAAAGATGCCGAAGGCCATTGCCAGAAATACGACCTTCTGGCTTTCATCCAGCCCGAACCACGACATTGTGAGGGGAACAAGCGTCGCAATTGGAATATATCCACTGGCGGTGACAATGGGATCGAAGGTCGCACGCGCACTTCCGAAGGCTCCCATCAAGACACCTAACGGAAGCACAACTGCCAGCGCGACAAGAAATCCGAGCGAAACACGGCGCAGGCTGAGGCCGATGTGGTCAAGCAGTGAGCGGTTGTCTTGGTCGCTGCTGCCCAGAAGGTCGCCGAGGCTCTGAACAACCTCTGTAGGACTTGGCAGGATCGTGGGCCCCAGCATCCTCTCTTCCGGTATTCCCCGAGTCAGGAACCACCAAAGAAGGATCAGGATGGCGAGTGGAACCACTCCGAGGATCATGGAGGCTCCCCGCGGTACCTGGCCCCGTATCTCGGAAAACCATTTCGGAATCATGCCTGAGACATTAAGCAAGTTCGGGGTCCAGTGTCAACTAAACAACCCTCACTGAAAAGGTGCGAGACCGCTGTGCGGCTGACTACAAAACCTGATATACCAGGATGAGGCAGTATTATTCGGTGGGAAGCCGGCGGCAAACAAAAATGGTGTCAGGTCTTGAAAATTTCACTTTGCGTGCACGAGTGGCTTGCGCGGGTGTCGTAGCCAATATGAAATGTCCAAGACCTGACACCACCGTCGCTAAAGCTTTTTCTTCGAGAAGTACCAGTCCTTTACCTGGAACTCCTTCGACTTGGATCGTTCCTCCGCAGTCTGTGAAGTGACCGGAGGTGGAACGATAACTTCCTGTCCCGGAGTCCAGTTGGCCGGACACGCAACCCCGAATTTATCTACCGTCTGGAGGGCATCGACGACCCGGAGGATCTCGACAAAGTTCCTTCCGACGTTCAGTGGGTAATAGATCATCGCGCGCAGAACTCTCTTCGGATCAATGAAAAACACGCAGCGGACCGTGGCAGTGGCGGCGCTCGCCTTGTGGACCATGCCGTAAAGCTGGGCAACCTTCTGGTCCAGATCGGCAATCACCGGAAACGGGATCTTAACGTCGAAGTTCTGCTCTATGTTCCGTGTCCATGCAATGTGGCTGTAGACGCTATCGATCGAGTTGCCGATGAGGTTTACGTTTCGCTTATTGAATTCCTCGTACATTTTGGCGAACTCGACGAACTCCGTCGTGCACACCGGCGTAAAATCGGCCGGGTGAGAGAAAAGTATGACCCACTTTCCCTGACCCCATTGCGAGAGTTTGAGCGGGCCGTGAGTTGTATTGGCCTCGAAGTCTGGCGCCGGGCCATTGAGTTCAAGGCGGGGGGTCTCAGTAGAGACTGCACCTTCGGACATAGTCGCATTCCCTCCTCTTCAGTTGGATTTAGTGGAAACACCCCAAGCCCGATAAAGATAACGATTCCCAGGAATGTATTCAACCCGCATCAGCCCGTTGCGGGGCACAGAATGTAGTCATGTGCGGGGGGTCATCAGACCGGCGCCACAGGTGGTTTTCTTTCGTGCCAATTGCAGAGATAATTCTGCCAGGTCCTTAGAGAATCTCATCGTCACCGCTTTCCTTCTGCGGTGGAATCGGCAAGGGCGCTCGCCTGCATCTCCTCGTCGATCCGAGTATCCAGGCCCTCAGGATAGGACTTGTAGCGTCGGTAGAGATCAAAGTGGTCGCGGCCCGGCACAATCTCACATTCGGCCTTAGCACCGTTGCTCTTCAGGAAGTTGCAGAGCAGCGACACCGCCTCCTCGAGATGAAAAGTGTCCGCGGCACCGCAGAAAATGTGCAACTTCCCCTTCAGTTTCGGCCCGAGGTTGGCCCAATTGCTCTCCAAGATATGGTGGATGTCGTACTTCTGCCAGGCTCTTTGGACGGCAGGATCCTGTTCCCCGGTGATCCTGTTAAACAACCTCATGGGGCGCCCATCTGGCCCCTTTGGACTGAAAACGTACTCGAAGGATGCCATCTGTCCACCATACTCTCCCTGCACCTCTTCCTGCCTGGCGAATTGCTCGATGCTGGCAAGTTCCTTCCCGTTCCCGCGAGCCAAATTCCGCGGCTTCCCGTCTGCGG
>DASQID010000078.1:0-2460 GCA_035631775.1 Acidobacteriota bacterium | reverse complement strand
ATTGGGGTACTGACGCTTTCCGCCTGGTTGGGCGTCGCCGATGGCGGCGTTGTGACGGAAAGGCATTTCGGCTCGGGCAACGGCCCGCCACCGACCGCCGCGGCCAAAGAAATCTGGGATGCCTGGCTACGATACCACGAGACAGAGGTGTGTCAGACGCTGGACGCCTATTTTGTCTTTCGCAAGAGCGACGTGGAGGTCTGGTGTCGCGTCGAGGACGAAAAAGCCTACCAGAGGTTCAGCGATTTGATTGCACCGCTGCGTGCCAGGAGCGAAATCGAGATTTACCCGACGCACCCACCTGCGATAAAGAAGTCGTCCGAAGAGAAGGGGCCTCCTCCCAGCCTCTGGAACAACAGCGAGCTGCGCGCATATTTGGGGGATCCTTTCTCCCGCAACAGTACCCAGGGCGACACGGAGGTTCCACGGCCGGCATCTGCCCGCGGAACCGAAAATGACTACCTGCTCAAACAGCGCATGATGATGTTCGCTGACCAGACGCTGGACTGGGCCAGGAAAATGGAGCGCTATGGGGAGGACATTCCAGCGCTCGCCGAAGCTGCGTTCAGTTCCGCAGCTCCGGCCGAATTCCGTCAGCGCGCCAGAGCTGTCTGCCTTTCGCACACACAGGCAGTGGGAAAATACGCGGATAGACTTGCCGAGAGCCTGTCAGAAGCACTGCCGAAAGGGAACCGGAAGAGTCCGGATGCCGGTACCAAGAAACAGGAACCCTCCGCTTCCACTCCCAGGGATGCGGCAATCAAGATTGCCGACTCGGCCGTGAGCAACGCACGCCGGGTTCGCCGCTTTATATACCCGATCCACCACACGGTCGAGCTATCCGACTTGCGCGACCCGAGTCTTCTCGACTCGCTCAAGCAGCTTCAGAAACTCGCCTCGAGTGTCCCGCACATCCGGTGAAGCTAACTGTTCGTGCATCGTTACCGGACGAGGCCGCGTCCCTCGACGTCCCAGTGTTCGACGACCTCGTCGTGGCGGGACCCCCAAATTTCGTTGTGCATATTGACGGCCGTGCAGACGTGATTTGGAATGACGCGGAGCCGATCCCCGATCTTCAGCAGTCGAGACGCGGCCTCTACGTTCAGGTGCCCATGCTCTTCGGACATCGACTCCAGGACCAATCCCGGATCTTCAGGGACGTATCCGAAGCCCTGACTGGAGCCCCCGCGCCGCAAGTCACTTGAAAAGGTCTTGGAACCACCATCGATTACCGCGCGCCCTTTAACGGCAGTGCTCACAACCGTGACATGCACTGTCAGGGCACAGTGCCCGATGTCGGTGGCGCCGATCGTGGCCGTGTTCATATCGTTGAATACATAGGTGCCCGGCCGGATTTCGGTCACGGTATGCATATGATGGCTCCGACCGGCTGTCGGCGTGGACCCGCCGCTGACAGTTCTGACATCCACCCCTGAACGATGCAGTTTGTCTTGCGCCTCATTCAGCCGCTCATCAATCTCAGAGAGGATGGGTACCTGCTCTGCCGGGCTTACACGAACATGGCCCGGGAAGAACATGAGACCGGCAAAATCGATGCAGGGAAGCTTCGCCATGGCCTGTGCGAGGGTCACGAGTTCCTCGACAGATTGGACGCCGCACCGGCGCAGTCCAGCATCCATCTCCGCGAGCAGGCTGATCCGGGTCCCGGCCTCGCGTGCAGCATGCGACACTCCCTCCCCCACGGCCAGGGAATCCGTGGAGATGGTGAGGCGCGCCTTCTTTGCGAGTTGTGACAGGCGTGCCAGCTTGGATTGACCGACAATGGGATACGCGATCATTATGTCGTCAAATCCGTTCCTGGCCATCAACTCGGCCTCGCTCAGCTTGGCCACGGTGATTCCGCGAGCCCCGGACCTGATCTGCAGGTGCGCGATTGCCGGGATCTTGTGTGTCTTCGTGTGCGGACGGAGACTAAGACCGTGCAGCGCGCAATAGGATGCCATCTCCCGAAGGTTTCTATCCAGAATGTCCAGGTCGACAACTAGTGCCGGCGTATCCAATTCGCAAACGTGCATCGTAGACTCCTCCGTGATGGGAACCTGCTCATGATAGTACAAAGACCGTCGAGTTTCTCCGCGATCTTTGCGCCCCTGCGTCATGGCAGTGGCGTTCTTACAGGTCATCGGCAAGGCGCAGGTGGTCTCCTAACCCGACTTATGAGTGGGCCGACAAGCCTAGGCAAATCCTTGTCCCTTCGCATTTTTGATTTCGACACTCTGTTGCCGGGATTCCTAAGGCGACGGGTCACTGACCCGTCCGCACAGGAGTTATGCAAGGCCCTGTCAGAGCCTGTGCCCAGTTGCTCTTCAATTATCATGGGTTAAAGGAGCAATTGATGGAACACTCCTCCGAGGTTATATTCTTGGGAATAGCCGGAGAATGTGACTTTGGATCAGGATCCTACTCTTGAGTCTCTTGAAGGGAAATCCGCCCCCAAAA
>DASQID010000077.1:0-19510 GCA_035631775.1 Acidobacteriota bacterium | reverse complement strand
CGGAACCCCCGGAGGGACTTCCCCTGCAGGCTGGGACAAGTTCGTGCCTCGCCCGTTTGTGTGCCCGGAAGCGCAGGAAGAATGGAACGAACTCATGTGGCCGCGGGAATATCCGCTGGCGCATCATGAGATGAGCTTCCTGTTGCCCTACTTCCTCAAAGAAGGCCGGGGCAGGATAGGCGTCTACCTCACACGCGCCTATAACCCCGTATGGATCAACCCGGACGGAGCTTCCTGGATCGAGGTCCTTAGGGACGAGGAGAAAGTCGGGTTGCACGCTGCACTGACACCGATCTGGAGCGAAACCGCGTGGCTCGCCGATTACGTGCTCCCCATGGGACTCGGGGGTGAGCGGCATGACATCCAGAGCCAGGAAACCCACGCTGCACGCTGGATCGCCTTCCGGCAACCGGTGGTCCGGGTAGCGCGCGAGCGGGCGGGCGAGCACTTTGAGTATACCTACGAGGCCAATCCTGGCGAGGTTTGGGAGGAAGATGAATTCTGGATTAGCCTTTCCTGGCACATCGACCCCGACGGCCGGATGGGCATCCGCAAATACTACGAATCCCCCTATCGGCCGGGCGAGAGGGTGACGGTCGAGGAGTATTATCGGTGGACATTCGAAAACAGCGTCCCCGGCTTGCCGAAGGCTGCATCGGCCGAAGGACTAACTCCCATGGAGTACATGCGAAAGTACGGCGCCTTCGAGGTCCAGAAGGACGTCTATAACCTCCAGTACACTGCAGTTCCCCCGGAGGCCCTGACAGGCACTCACGTGGATTCACTCGATCGCATCGTTTCCGATGCGGACGGCAAGACCGTCAAGGGTGTGGTGGTCGATCAACAGCCGGTCGTCGGCTTTCCGACTCCTTCACGCCGGCTGGAGATTTACTCGAGCACGATGAGAGATTGGGGCTGGCCCGAATACACTCTACCGGCCTACATTCAGAGCCACGTGCACTGGGCCGGGTTGGACCGTGAGAAGGGTGAATATATCCTGATCCCAACATTCCGCCTTCCGGTGCTTATCCACACCCGCTCCGGCAATTCGAAGTGGCTCAACGAAATCGCTCACTCCAATCCACTTTGGATTCACACCGGTGACGCCAAGCGCCTGGGAGTTCGCACCGGCGATCTTGTGAAGGTCCACACCGATATCGGGTACTTTGTCGTCCGTGCGTGGGTCACGGAAGGTATCCGTCCCGGCGTCGTGGCCTGCTCGCATCACATGGGACGCTGGCGAGTTACAGACACAGAAGGCACGGACCGCTGGTGCTCTGCACTGGTGAAGCTCGACGAGGAAGCAAGCGGCGTCTGGCGCATGCGGCAACTGAAGGGAATAGAGCCGTTCCGGAGCGCGGATCCGGACTCGGAGAGGATCTGGTGGCAGGATGCGGGAGTGCATCAGAATCTTGCCTTTCCACCACATCCGGATCCGTTGAGCGGCATGCACTGCTGGCACCAAAAAGTTCTACTGGAAACACCCGCTGCGGGGGACCGCTATGGTGATATTTATGTTGATACGAACAAGTCGCTTGCGATCTACCGGGAGTGGCTCGCCCTGACCCGTCCCGCACCGGGTCCAGGAAACCTGCGCAGGCCGCTGTGGCTTCAACGTCCATTCCGGCCCAAGGAACAGGCTTTCTATTTCGAATCCTGAGCTCTTAGCTTGTCACGAAGCACCCGTGATTGGGCCCTGCGGCTGATCCCGGCGCGGATCCGACCGTGTTGGATTGCGGGTCGGGGCTTTAGCTCCGACACGTCGCAAGTCAGAACAAGTGATGTGCTGCCAATAAGTTACGTGTCCGGGCTGAAGAGGGAACCTGACTGTCGCGAAACTCGATGAATCGCCCGTCAGGTCGGGCCCCGGAGGGGCCCAAGCAAGTAGCCGGGGGCGCAAGCCCCCGGATAGGAAATTGCATAATATCGAGCCCCGGCAGGGGCGAAAGGCCTTTGTATGCAATGTGTTATCTGTCGCCACTTCAGGGCTCTGATCTTTCTTGACAATCCCAACCCCGGGCTGCGCTTCGCTTGCCCGGGGCTATTGGCTGGCGCCCTCCGGGGCGCTTTCCTCATGGCCAAGGAGTTTCGCGACAGAAACTATCTAGAGGATTTCTTGTTCCTTGCGGGCCGGTCGTAGAAGGCGGGATCAACAGGACGCGACCCGGGATGATCGGAGAAGTAGAAGGCAACAGAGAGAACAAAGAGCACAGCGAGGAGAGTAAGAAAAATCCCCAGCATCCGATCCTCCACTCGAGATGCACCGCCCTGCGATACTACTCCATGAGGCGATGGGCCGACAATACTTAACAGACCGAATCCGGGCTCTGGACTAATATACGCAGGCCACCGTCCCGAGTTTCAAGGTGCTGCATGGCCGCAGCCAAGAACAGCCGTAGCTTCCCTGCCTACCCTGATAATTTGATGTGGGGGGTATAATTCATATTTTTGATCGGACGCTATGAGGTACCTCTAATGAATAAGGGAGGACCCGAAGCCCGGACTTCGGATGCTGCGAAAAGAGCAAGAGATCCCGTGTGCGGGATGCTTGTAAACCCCATGGACTGTGCCGGCTCCGCGGACTACGAGGGACGAACCTACTATTTTTGTAATCCCGCCTGTGCGAACAAGTTCCGTGACGATCCAGATCGCTATCGGGCTCCCAGACCATGGGTTCCGCATGCGCCGGTGGCGCAGGCCCAGAAGGCATCGGATCGAGAATATGTTTGTCCCATGCATCCGGAGATCGTGCGTGCCGAACCGGGCACCTGCCCGAAGTGCGGCATGGCACTTGAGGCGCGCATCGCCAGCCTGCAGGAGGAGGGCAATCCGGAGTTGGCGGATATGCAAAGACGGTTCAGGATCAGCCTCATTCTCACGGTTCCGGTCCTGCTGATCGCGATGAGTGAAATGTTGACGGGATCGGCACTTCGGTACGGTGTGTTGTGCCAGTTCGTTCTTGCCACGCCCGTCGTGCTCTGGGGCGGATGGCCGTTCTTTGAGCGGGGTTGGGCTTCGATCGTGAACCGCAGCCTAAACATGTTCACGCTGATCGCCGTGGGAACAGGCACCGCTTACCTCTACAGCGTACTTGCAGCCCTCATTCCTGAACAACTGCCTCACTCGTTCCGCGGGCACAATGGACAGCCGGCGGTTTATTTCGAGGCCGCTGCGGTAATTACGACACTGGTGCTCCTGGGACAGGTCCTGGAGTTGCGTGCCCGTAGCCAGACCAGCAGCGCGATCAAAGCACTTCTCAGGCTTGCGCCCAAAACGGCACGGATCGTTGAGCCGAACGGCGGCGAGAGAGACATTCTTATCGATGAGGTCAAGCCGGGAGACCTTCTCCGGGTGCGTCCCGGAGAAAGAGTGCCGGTGGATGGAGCGGTCGTCGAAGGTTCCAGCTCGATAGACGAGTCCATGATTACGGGTGAGCCGATCCCGGTGGACAAAGCCGCAGGTGGTCTGGTAACAGGCGGGACAATCAACGGCACGGGCACATTCATCATGCGCGCGGAACGCGTGGGAAGCGATACGCTTCTTGCCCAGATTGTCCGCATGGTCGGCGAAGCGCAGCGGAGCCGCGCGCCCATTCAACGGCTCGCAGACAGGGTGTCTGCGTTATTTGTGCCTGCCGTCGCAGTGGTGGCGCTCCTGACCTTCGTCATTTGGGCCTGGGTCGGCCCGGAGCCCCGACTCGCGTATGCGTTGCTGAATGCGGTGGCGGTGTTGATTATTGCCTGCCCTTGCGCTCTTGGCCTTGCCACGCCGATGTCCATAATGGTGGGCACCGGCCGAGGCGCCGGCGTGGGAGTACTGATAAAGAACGCGGAAGCGCTCGAAGTCCTCGAGTCGGTTGACACCCTCGTCATCGACAAGACCGGCACGCTGACGATGGGGAAGCCGCAACTCACCTCCGTCTCGGCTGCCGCAGGATGGGAGGAATCGGAGATCCTGCGCCTGGCCGCGAGCCTCGAACGGGGAAGCGAGCATTCACTCGCACGTGCCGTAATAGAAGGAGCAGCTGAGCACGAACTCCGGCTTTCGGATGTGAAGGACTTCATGTCATTCACCGGCAGGGGAGTTGCCGGCACGGTAGACGGACACTCCCTGGCGGTGGGAAATAACAGCCTGCTGTCTCACCTGCATCTGGATGCGGGGACGCTGGCAGGGCACGCCGAAATCATGCGGGGACAGGGCCAGACGGTGATGTTCGTGGTCATCGACGGCATGCTCGCCGGATTGCTCGGCGTTTCCGACCCCATCAAAGATTCGACCTCCGATGCAATACAGGCCCTCCACCAGGAGAAGATGCGTATGGTAATGGTCACCGGCGACAGCCGAACCACAGCGGAAATCGTAGCGCGCCACCTGGGGATCGATGAAGTTAGAGCCGAGGTCCTGCCTGAAGATAAGGGTGACATCGTAAGGCGACTGCAACAGGGAGGGCACGCGGTCGCGATGGCCGGCGACGGGATCAATGATGCCCCGGCTCTCGCCCGGGCTGATGTCGGTATTGCGATGGGAACCGGCACGGATGTCGCCATTCAGAGCGCCGGAATCACGCTCCTCAGGGGTGACCTGCGCGGGATCGTGCGGGCGCGCAGGTTGAGCCGGGAGACGATGAGAAATATCCGGCAGAACCTCGTTTTTGCATTCATCTACAACGCCGTCGGCGTGCCGATTGCAGCCGGAGTGCTGTATCCGGTCGTTGGGCTGCTGCTCAGCCCCATGATCGCAAGCGCCGCGATGACCTTCAGCTCCGTTTCCGTGATCAGCAACGCTCTCCGTCTCCGCAACCTGCAGCTCTGAAACCGCAGCAGGCAGCAGGCTGACGGCAGCTGGCAGAATTTTGTCGATATTTCATGGTCTTACTGAGCCTCGCAAAATACGGTGACAGGCTTCGCTGTCCCAAGCCACCTGAAACCCTCAATTGCCGAGGTGTTCGAAGGCGCGTGGACAGCGTTGCCTGTCACCGTATTTTGCGATTCCCTATAATCGAAACATCCTGAGCCATCCTTCTGCCATCTGCCTTCTATTTCCTGCTTGCCCGCGGCCATCTGCGGATATACAAATTGCCGTCATGCGAACTATACCCGTCAAAAGCCGAATCCTGTTGATCGTTCCATCGTTTGCTGCGATTTTGCTTTTCGTGATCCTGCCCGCGAGCTTGACCGCATCGGGAGAAACCCCGCTTCCCGAGCACCCGCGTCCCGACTTCGAGCGATCCGAATGGCTGAATCTGAACGGCCCATGGCAGTTCCGTTTCGACGAGTCGAACGCCGGTCTGAATGAGAAGTGGTTCATGGGTGGCACTCCGTTCCCGGACAAGATTTTGGTTCCCTTCCCCTGGGGATCGCCTCTGTCCGGTGTGCCGGACAAAGCGGCTTTGGCGTGGTATTCACGCACAGTCCGCATGCCGGAAGCATGGGCGGGGCGGCGGATATTTCTGGTGGTCGGTGCGTGTGATTGGGAAACACAGGCCTGGCTGAACGGCCAACCGCTGGGCACTCACCGGGGAGGATACACCCCCTTCGAGTTTGAACTCACAACGTTCACCCGCCCCGGACAGGATCAGCGCCTCTGTCTGCGCGTCGATGACCAGCCCCGCAAATTCAAACTGGAAGGCAAACAGGGTTACGGCAATGCGCGCGGCATCTGGCAAACAGTCTATCTTGAAGCCCGTCCCCAGACGTACGCCGAATACCTCCACTTCGTGCCCGACGTCGACCGGGAACGGGTCAAGGTGAAGACAGCGCTGAACCAGGCTGCACCGCAGCAGGCGCAGCTGCGGTTCCATTTCAAGAACGCAGCGCTGGATGACGTGGTTCAGCCGCTCACCGCAGGCAAGCGGGAATTCGAGGTGGAAGTCCCCATCCCTCACCCGCGTCTCTGGTCGCTCCAGGATCCCTTCCTGTATGAGATAGACGCCACCCTGACCGCCAACGGAGTACCTGACCGGGTCTCCAGCTATTTCGGGATGAGGAAAATCAGCGTCGTGAATCTGCCCGGAACCGATTTCCCCTATGTCGCGCTGAACGGAAAGCCGGTCTACCTCGAGATGACGCTCGATCAGTCTTACAACCCGGAGGGTTTTTACACCTTCCCCAGCGATGCGTTCATGCGCGACGAGATTCTGCGCTCCCGCCGGCTGGGCCTCAATGCAAACCGGCTGCACGTGAAAATCGATGTGCCGCGCAAGCTCTACTGGGCCGACCGGCTCGGTCTGCTCCTGATGGCGGACGTGCCGAACAGCTGGGGCGAGCCGGATGCCGACATGAGGGGCGAAATCGAGACCGCCCTGCGGGGGATGATCCTTCGCGACTTCAACCACCCCTCCATCTTCGCCTGGGTGACCTTCAACGAGACCTGGGGCCTCGCTACACGCCGCGAGGGCAAGAATGTCTACCTCCCCGAAACGCAGGAGTGGGTTGCGGGGATCTACCGACTTGCAAAGCAACTCGATCCTTCGCGCCTCGTCGAAGACAACTCCGCGGACAAGCACGACCACGTGGAGACGGATATAAACTCCTGGCATGCGTATCTGCCGGGATTTGGCTGGCGCGCGCTTCTGGACCAGATCACGCGCGACTCCTTCCCGGGTTCGAAGTGGAACTTCATCGGCGGACGCACCCAGGGCCGCCAGCCGCTCCTCAACAGCGAGTGCGGCAACGTGTGGGGATACGAAGGGAGCACCGGCGACGTCGACTGGAGCTGGGACTACCACATCATGATCAACGAGTTCCGCCGCCACCCCAAACTCTGCGGCTGGCTCTACACCGAGCATCACGACGTCGTCAATGAGTGGAACGGCTACTATCGCTATGACCGGAGCGAGAAATTCACAGGCCTCGAGGAACTCGTCCCGGGGATGAGCCTGCGCGACCTCCACTCACCTTTTTACATCGTGCCCGAGGGTGAGCTATGCAGACTGGTGAAGCCGGGGGAAAAAGTCCGCGTCCCCCTGTGGGCGTCACTTCTGGCAGATGAGGCTCCGGGTGATCAACTCATCCTCCACACTGATCTCTATGGCTGGGATACCTTGGGGCGCCGCGAAGATTTTGCCCGAGGCGCCAGGACGATCGACTTTCAGCCCTGGACGTCAAAGGAGATAGCGCCGCTCGAGGTGACAATGCCGGATAAGCGCGCCCTGGCGGTGCTGAGCCTGGTCCTGAGTGACCGCGGCGGTACGGTGCTCCACCACAACTTCACGACCTTTCTGATCGGCGACGGGGCGTCGCCGCGTTCCGAGACGCTGCCCGCGGACGGCGCGAACCTGCGCGCGGTCCGCTTCGCGCCGAACACTTTTATGGCCGCGGAGTGGTCGCTCAAGCAGTGGAACATCATGGACGGGCTGAAGGTGAACGGCGCCGGCTGGGGGTACTTTGAATACCGCATTCCCTGGCCGGCCGATCTCGATGCTGGCTCCGTTGCAGGCGTGAAGCTCATCTTCGAAGCGTCCGCGAAGCAGCTCTTCGGCAAGGACCGGAGCGGTGCGGCGAAGCAGGAAGGGGATTTCATGCTGGGGAAGGGAACCCACGATCCGAGCCTGAATCCGAATTCCTATCCCATGACCGATACGGTAACTTTTCCAAGTGCCGTCCGTGTGCGCGTGGCAGGTCAGGCCGTGGGCGCCTTCGAGCTCCCCGATGATCCCGCCGACCACCGGGGAATCCTTTCCTGGTACTCTCAGTTGCGGGATAAGAAGCTGCGGGAAGCCGGGTCCTATGGATACCTCATAACCGCCTCCGTGCCGGCCGCCGCCTGGCAGGCTGCAGCACAAACCCACCAGATCGTCGTGCGGCTTGAAGTGGATTCCGCCCTTCCGGGTGGGCTGGCGATCTACGGGGAGCGTTTCGGGCGCTATCCCGTCGATCCGACGCTGCTGTTCCTGCTGAAGTAATCTGATTAAGGTAAACCACCACCTCTGGCGGTGAGACTCGAAAGGGCTTTGCCGTTCCGGCGTTGGTTGGACAAGATGAGACATGGAAATGCCGGGATCAACCATAACGGCAAGCCCGCGCCCTGGAAGGGCGCAGAGCCAATAGCCCCGGGCAAGCGCAGCGCAGCCCGGGGTTGGGAATCGAGGAAGTCGAGAGCCCTGGAAGGGCGACAGAAAGGGCGGTCGCGTTCAGGCGTTCTGACGCCCCTTCCGGGGCTTATGTCGACTGGGACGACAAACCCCGGGCTGCGCTGCGCTTGCCCGGGGCTACTGGCTTGCCCCCCTCTGGGGGGCTTCGTCAGGCCACCGGCTCTGCCGGAGGTGTGTACCCCGGCCGCCACGGATTGCACGGAGCGGCATAGCCGCAACCAAATTGGGTTCCGCGTTCCTTCGCGTCTTCGCGCCTTGGCAGTGGCTTGTCAAAAAGCCACCGCCACGGCGCTAAGGCGCCAAGACCGGTGTTGTATCCTTGTCGAGGTGGCAAGGATTTGGAGGTTTGTAGTACGGATTGCGCGGATTTTCTGTCGAACAACGGCGGGCTTCATTCATAGCGCAGTGCGACCATGGGATCCACTCTCGTGGCACGCCACGCTGGAACGTAACAGGCAAGCAGAGCGACCGCCCCGAGCAGGAAAGCCACAGCCGCAAACGTGACCGGGTCTGCGGGCCGGACGCCATAGAGCAGGTTTGTGAGAAATTGCGTCAGCGGGAGCGCCGCTGCCATTCCGGCGGCGGTTCCGATCCCGGCCAGCAGCATCCCTTCGCGCACCACGAGCCTCAGCACATTGCGGCGCGATGCGCCCAGGGCCATGCGCACACCCAGCTCATGCGTGCGCCGGCTCACCGCATAGGAAATCACACCGTAAATCCCCACGGCGGCCAGCATCAGTGCTGTCGAGGAGAAAATGATGAGAAGCAGCATCGTAAGGCGGCGTTCCGCGAGCGAGCCTGAGATGACCTGCTCCATGCTTTGAACGCCGTAGATGGGCTGATCCGCGGTTGGCCCCGCGACCTGCGCGCGCACGGCCGAGACCACGCTCAAAGGATCGGGTTCGCTGCGAAGCACCAGCGTCAAACCCACCACCCCTTCCGACATGAACCTGTCGGGCACCTGGAGAAATGGAAAGTAGATCTGGTCCCGAATCTTGGCCGTGTCGTCCGAATCGAGCCCCCAGTGCTTGACGTGGCCGGCTACCCCGACTATGCGGACGGGTCCGAGGATCATGATGCTGATCTGCTTGCCGAGCGCATCCTGTCCGGGGAAGAGATGCCTTGCCATAACCTCGTCGATTACAACCACCGGAGCCGAGGCAAGCGTGTCGTGATCGGTGAAGAACCGGCCTGACAGCAAGGGGATGCCCATCGTCCGCAGGTAATCCGTGGTCGCGATATAGAACATTGCCGTGGAAGTCTGGTCCTGTGGCGGCTGGGCTCCGCTTCCCATCCAGTAGCTGAGTTCACTGTCGCTGGGACCCAGGGGAAGCAGGCTCGTGACGGCTGCCGACCGGACTCCCGGGATCGCGGCCAGCCGCTCCAGCATCTGTTGGTAAGATAGCCGGATGCCCGCCGGGCTGGCCATCACGGAAGGCGAGAGCGCCACCTGCGTGGTCAACAGGCGGCGCGTGTCGAAGCCGGGATCGATCCGCAGCAGCCGCCAGATGCTCTGCATCATCAATCCGGCACCTGCCAGCAGTACGACGGCCAGACCGACCTCCACGGCGACGAGGACTCTCTCCGCACGCCGAGGCTTGCCTCCGCTGCCGCGAGCGCCGTCTTTCAGCGACTCCACCGGGCTGACGTTGGAGCCGTGGAACGCAGGGACGAGCCCGAACAGGATACCCGTGAGAACCGAAACCGCCAGCGTGAAAAGCAGCATACGCAGGTCGAGGCCGATCTCCTGGCTGCGAGGCAGTACTGCCGGCGCCGCGGCCTGGATGAGGCGGATCCCCCAGGATGCCAGCAGCATGCCGAGGACTGCTGCAACCAGCGTCAGCTGCACGCTTTCCGTCAGGACCTGGCGGATCACGCGTCCGCGGCCCGCGCCGAGGGACACGCGGATGGCGAACTCGCGCCCGCGTGCGATGGATCGCGCCAGCAGCAGGTTCGCAACATTGGTGCAGGCAATGATCAGCACGAATCCCACCGCCCCCATCATGAGCAGCAGCGTCGGCTGGATGCTGCCCACGACATCGCTCTTCATGCCGATTACGGTTGTCCCACGCCCTCCATTCTCTTTCGGGTACTGCCGCGCAAGCTCGCCGCCGATGGATTCCATTTCCGCCCCGGCAGCGGCCGCAGTGACGCCGGGCTTCAGGCGGCCCACCACGCGAAACCCCGGATGGGACTCGCGACTCCTGAGTTCGATTGCAGTCCACTGAAGGAGTGGAACGTAGAGGTCCGCCTGCTCGCGGAGCCGAAAGTCGGGAGGCAGGACTCCAACCACGGTGAAGCTCCTGGCATTCAGGGTAAGGGACTTGCCGAGAATGCCGGGATCAGCGCCGAATCTCCGCGTCCAGAAGCCGTAGCTCAGCAGCGCGGCCCCGGCGGCGCCCTCCTGATCTTCCTGGGGCAGAAGATCGCGTCCCAGATACGGACTTACGCCGAGGACGCCAAGGAGATTCGCCGATACGTATTCGCCCGAAAGGTGCTCCGGCTGGCCCGAGCCCGTGAAATTGAAATCGTCGCCGCGGTAGATCGCGAGGTCCGTGAAGGAGTGATTTGCACGGCGCCAGTCCAGGTAGTTCGGGTATGCGACGGAACCCTGGACGAAGCCCGATCCTTTCTCGTACACCATCATCAGCCGGTCGGGCTCCGGATAAGGCAGCGGCCGCAGGAGCACGCCGTTCACCACGCTGAAGATCGCGGTGTTGGCGCCGATGCCGATGGCAAGCGTGAGCACCGCCACGGCCGCGAAGCCGGGATTCTTCCTGAGCATGCGCAAGCCGTAGTGCTGATCCTGCAGAAACGTCTCGAGCCAGGCGTAGCCCCACATGTCCCGCGTGACCTCCTTGACCAGGGCCACGTTGCCGAACTCGCGGATGGCCCTCGCGCGCGCCTCCGCTTCGGCTTCGCCGCGGTCCATGCGGTCCCGGGCCGCCATGCGAAGATGGCTCTGTACCTCCTCCTCGAGGTCTTCCTCGCGCCGGCGCCTGCGAAACAACCAGTTCCAGGGACTCATGGCCGGCCCTCCTCGGGTGAGGGCCTCATGACTCCGGCGATGGCGCTGACGATCTGCTCCCAGCGGGCCTGCTCGCTGAGCAGTTGTTTTCTGCCGGCCGCGGTCAGGCGATAAAACTTGGCGCGTTGATTGCTCTCGGTCTGCTTCCACTGCGATGTCACCCATCCCTGCCGCTCCAGGCGATGGAGCGCGGGATAGAGGGAGCCGGTCTCGACCTGCAGCAAGTCGCCCGATCGTCCGGCTATTGTCTGGCTGATGCCGTAGCCGTGCTGCGGCCCCCACTGGAGCGTCTGCAGGATGAGCATGTCGAGAGTGCCCTGCAGCAATTCGATCCTGTTTTGGTAGCGTTCGCGTTTTGGTTTCATGGCAGTAGACACTCTACTGCCTAGGATGTAGGTTGTCAACCCCCTTTTTTGAGCAGCGGGCACCGACGGCATCTATGGAATCGCCTAGTTAGTTTCTGTCGCAGAATTCCACGAATCGCATGTCAGGTCGGGCCCCGGAGGGGCCCAAGCAAGTAGCCGGGGGCGCAAGCCCCCGGATAGGATATTGCATAATGCCGAGCCCCGGCAGGGGCGAAAGACCTTTGAACTCTATGGGTTACCTGTCGCCCCTCCAGGGCTCTGGTTATTCTCGAGAATCCCAACCCCGGGCTGCGCTTCGCTTGCCCGGGGCTACTGGCTGGCGCCCCTCCGGGGCGCTTTCGGCGCGATAAAGCAGTTTCGCGACAGAAACTACTTAGCTTGACGCGCATGCCCGGAGGGGCGCGAGCAAGGAGCCCCGGGCGAGTTTGCCTGCGTTGATCCGCGTCCAGAAAAATACGTCACCGTATTTACGAAATTGACCACTTAGATCGACGCGGATGCCCTCCGGGGCGGCCTTAGGAGCCACACGCTCTGCGCGCGGAGACACTGCGGGCTGAGACTTCGCCAATCTCATGCCGTTCGCGGAGAGGAGACCGCATGGGATTTAGTGGAACTTCGGCCCGGCGCCAGTCCGGGTTTACGTGCGAGGAAGCCGGCATAGGCTTTGGGGAACCGCTGTTGCCCGTATCCTGTCACGATGCGTACCCTGAAGCCGACGCGCCGAAGCTCGCCGGCGATCTGGGACCGCCGGTAGAGTTGAAGCCGGTGCATTTCCTCATCCCGCCGATACAGCTTCCCGATCCGGCGGAATGTGGTTATCCGGCGCGTCAGGCGCCGACTTCTCTCATCCTCATCGACTTCGAGCAGGATGGCCCAGCCGGTTCCCTCTAAATGCTTCAGGCGGGGTCCTTTTCCTCGGCCGGGCTCCGCGATGTCGAAGATGAGGAGGCCCCCCGGACGCAGTGCCCTGTAGATCCGGCGGAACAGCCCGCGGAGTCTCGCGATGCCGTTGGTTCGGTCGGACAGATAATTGAAACATTCGCCGAGCGAGGTGACGGCCTCACAGACGGGAATTTTTGCGTCAAGGAAGGATCCCGCGACAAACCGGGCTCGTGGGGCGTGTGTCCTGGCCAGATTGACCATTGCCCGTGACTGATCGACACCCAGCACGTCGTAGCCCGCTTCGCAGAGGGCGCGAGCCCAGATGCCGCTTCCGCAGCCAAGATCGACGACCAGCCCTCCGGCGATCCCGTGGCTCTTGAGCATTTCCAGGAGAGCCGGGGCCGAGCTCCTGGGAAAACCGCCGAATCCGACATCGTGGATGTGTGCCAGATCCTCTCTGTAATCGTTGTTCTCTAGCGCGGCCAGAGCCATCCGAAGGTTCCCGCCGTCAGCAGCGCATAGATGAGGCCGTCTACGGTGGATTTGAATGTCGTGCTCCAGGAGCGGCGGTACCAGATCGACATCTGCCAGAGCGCGACCGAGTAGCCGAGAAACGCCGCTGCTCCGACGAAGCGGAAAACGTGGAGGTATTCTGCGCCGGCCGGCAGGGCACGGCCGGCGATGTACGCGGCAAAGTAACTCACGATGACCGAGTAGAGGAACCACAGGACGAGGTTCTTTCCCATGGAAGCTGGGCCGTTCGGCATCACCGTGACCATCATGACCGGGCCCTTTCTCAATTTTTCGACGAAATCCGGCGCGCGCATGTCGTTCATGCTCGACGGGCGGGGGACCATGTAATCGCCCGGCGGGATGGCGAGTGGGCGGAGCGCCTCCATCACTTTGTCTTCGTCCGGGATCTTGACGTAGTCGCTCTTGTGCCACGGCAGCACCATGTGGATGAGCGAACTCACGATGAACACGAACACGCCTGACAGCAGAATCGGCAGCCACAATGCGACCAAGTCTGTCATAACCACCTCCTGAATATGGGGGCTTTGGATAGCGGCAGAATGTAGTTAAGTTAACACATCACGCGCGATTCGCCGAATCGTTTGATTTGATTCAGGCAAACCACCGCCTCTGGCGGTGAGACTCGAAAGGGCTTTTCCGTTCCGGCGTCATTGACGCGGTCCACGGGAAGCGGGGCGGAGCCCGCGTTCCTGATCTCGAGCGTGATGAGAACCATGTTGGGAAAGTCATCGTAGACCTCCGCGGCGACGGTTGCCTCCAGCGCCTCGCCGCCCGGCGTGGCGCGGCCCTTCAGTTCGACCCGCTCTGCGGGTGGTGCACGCATCGATTGCGACGGCGAGTAGCCTGGTGTACACAATGGCATAGCCGCAACCAAATTGGGTCCGGCGTTCCTTCGCGTCTTCGCGCCTTTGCGGTGGCTCTTTAAAAAGCCACCGCAAAGACGCCAAGGCGCAAAGACAGGCAACCGTATCCTTGCTGAAATGGCAAGGATTTGAACGTTAGTTGTACATGTGTAGGAGTGATCGCTATGATTTCCCGCAGATCGTTTCTTGTTCTTGGCGGCGGCGCTCTCGTCCCGCTGCGGTCGGTTCACGGAAAAGAGGAGGTGCCTCCGATGCTTGATCATGTGCTTCTCGGCTGCAACGACCTGGAGCGCGGCATCACCTTCGTGGAGCGCCATGTTGGCGTGCGTGCCGTCTTTGGCGGCGTGCATCCCGGCCGCGGCACGCAGAACGCGCTGCTCTCGCTTGGCGAGCGCCGGTACCTCGAAGTCATCGCACCCGATCCCAAGCAGACGGGCTCCGGATACCTTCATGATCGAATCCTGAAACTCGCGGAACCTCGCATCGCCGGGTGGGCCGCTCATGTGAGCGATATGGATCGGCTGGCGGCTCAGCTCCGCAATGCCGGCATCGCGTTCCAGGGCCCGCAGCCCGGATCCAGAACGCGGCCTGATGGCCGGGTCTTGAACTGGAAGAGCCTTGTCCTCGACGACGATGACGTAGGCCTTCTTCCGTTCTTCATCGAGTGGGGTGCGGATTCTCTTCATCCCTCCATGGACGCGCCGAAGGGCTGTTCGATCGAGCGCTTTGAAGCGGTGACGCCCAATCCTGGCGGACTGACCAGGCGGTCCGCGTCGCTCGGGCTCGACCTGCCGATCGCAAAAGGCGAACCACCGCAGTTGCGCGTGGTTCTCGCCGGCCCGAAAGGGAAGCTCTCCGTCACCAGCTGACCAAGACGTTTCCATGTCTCCGCACGTGGTATATTGCCCTTGTGGTGGGGCATATCCTCCCGAACCCGGAACTGCAGCCTCAAACCGCCACGGCTCGGACGGCAAAGTGGCGCAGTCCGTCAACTGGCATAGTGAGAGGTGGCCGCATGAGGGGACGTCCGCAATCCAACGAGGCTGCACCATACTATTTCACTTATATCGATCGGATTCCGAGCGACGATATTTCCCGTGTCCTGGAAACCCAGCTGGAGGAAATCCTGCCGGTCCTGCGAAGCATCTCCGAGGACAAGTCTCTGCATCGCTATGCCCCGGATAAGTGGAGCATTCGTCAGGTCCAGAATCATGTCAACGATACCGAGCGGACATTCCTGTTTCGTGCTCTGTGGTTCGCGCGCGGATTCGACACTCCCTTGCCCAGCTTCGATCAGAACACCGCCGTCGCAGTGGCCTGCGCCGACGAGTATTCCTGGGCACGGCACCTCGAAGAATTCGAGTCAATCCGTGCGGCGACGCTGGCCTTTTTCCGGAACCTTCCGGCAGACGGATGGATGCGCACCGGCATTGCCAGCGGGAACCCCTTTACGGTTCGCGCCCTGGCATATATTATTGCCGGCCACGCCGCCCATCACACGGCCATCCTCCAGGAGCGGTACGTGGTCTGACAAACCGGACCTTGCGGGTGATGAGGGGCGTCCCCTATTCAGGAGCACCGGCACACGGCCGGCGCCCTGGAATCGAGGGCGACAGTCTTCGGGCAAAGCGCCGCGCTACGCTCACACTTCTCATGAAAAGGGCAGAACGAATGACACACCGGGAGCAGTTTACAATTCGAACCGCCGGGCACGGCGATATGCACGACCTTACGGAACAGGTCGGCAAGGCCGTCGCAGGCTCGGGTATTCGGACGGGGATGGCGAATGTTTTCAACCTCGGCAGCACCGGCGCAGTCGGGATAATCGAATTCGAGCCCGGATTGGAGCATGACCTTCCGGCTGTCCTGGACAGGCTGGTCCCGCCGAGCCGTTCCTACGGCCATGAACAGGCGTGGCATGACGGAAATGGCCATTCTCATCTACAGGCGACATTGCTGGGACAGTCGCTCACGGTGCCTGTCGCCGAAGGCCGGCCGCTGCTTGGGACCTGGCAGCAGATCTTTCATCTGGAGTGCGACGTGCGCGGACGGCAACGCACGGTCGTTGTCACAATAGTAGGGGATTGAAGTCTGCGATTGGCACTGGGCCGAGGGGTGGCCAGGGTCGGCGAGCCAGGATGATGGGTGCGCGTTGTGATGATGTGGTGCGGACGGGATCGCTCTCTCGCCCTACAGGGCTTGGTGGGAAGGGGGCGAACGACAGAAGGGCGGTCGTGTTCAGGAGTTCTGTCGCCCCTAGGGGCATGCGCGGTCAAGCCACCTGCTCTGTGGGTGGCAGCTGACTCGGGAATTGCGCAGCCCGTCACCGGACTTGCAGACAGGTGTCAGCGGAGATGCTCCTCGGTGTAAAGCGACAGCTCCACCATTCGTTCGAGCAGGCGGTCGGCAGCCAGGCCGGGGAAGTTCTGGTGCACCAGCTCTTTGATGTACAGGCGGCAAATGTAGCGGAGCTTGAGCGCCTTGTTGCGCGAGGAGTAGATGAAATCGCGATGGGCGTTATTGATGATTATCAGATTCCTGGCTTCTTCGTATCGTGAACGCCACAACTCTCCAGGCGCCCGGTGGAAGGTATAAGCCGGCAGTCCTTGCCTGCTCCCGGACACCTTCGGGCTCTCCGGCAGCAGAGCGTCGGTCACCGTGATCAATCCTTCCGCCCGGCACTCGGTGTCCGTCTGACGCACGCAAACTCCCAGGCGCGTCAGTCCCGGTTCTTGCGGGGCGACGAAAGACACGATCTCCGCGTCGGCATTTTGCAGTTCTCCGCCTCCCTCGAGGATAACCCAGGTTATCGTGAGATTCTCCTCGACCAGCCTGCGCTCCCGATCGCGCGGTACTGCTCGGAGGCTTTTGGTCTGGCCGACGGACACCGTGCTGGAAGCGGGAGAAATCACAACGCTGTACAGGGGACCCGGGAAATCGAAGAACTCCTTCTGTGGGTGCGCGCCTGCATCTGCGGCGACGGCTGTCTCGGAAATCGTTTCGTTGTCTCCCAAGGGGATGGCGGGCCGCTGTGGACCAGGCTTGGCGCCCTCCCTCCCGTCGGGGATCTGAAACCAGTCATACTCCTCGGCAGGCAGGCTGAGCAGGGCCTCGCGGAATGCCCGGTGGATCGCGCGCAGGATCTCCCGGCTGGCCCGTTCCTCGGCGGCGCGCCTTTGCTCATCGATGGCTTCGGAGAGGAGTTTCTCCACCGGTTCGAGGGCCGTGCAGAATGCGGAAAACCGCTCGTCCAGAAGGATTCCTGATCGGGTGCCGGGTGTCAGATTGAGGAAGGGAGCATCGATGATCCCCTGCAGGCAGCCTGCGGTCCAGGGGCTGCGCTGAAAGACATCCAGGGCGGAGAGATCCTCGAGCACGCGCGTCCCATGGCGATACAAGCCCACATGGTTCGCCGGGTTGGGATCATTCAGATACAGCTCCAGATAGACGTCGCCGTATGTCGTCTCGGTCCCGGGCAGCTGGTGGAGCAGCTGTCCGCCGAATTCGCGCGGCACCACCTTGTGCCGGGTACGTGCCTGGCGGTCGACAACCTCGATCTGCACGCCCGAACTCTTGATCCGGTCGCGCAGCTCGGCGGCCAGGTACCACTGGATCTTTTCACCGCTGAAGTGGCGGATGCCGGGGAGCAGCGGCCGGATGGTTACCTCGGCCCCCTGCGACGGGAACAGCCGGCGCCGCTCGCTGATGGAGTAGCGCGGATCGCCCCTGCGCATGCGCATTTCGTAGCTTCGGCCGTCCGATCCCGCCGAGACCAGCGTGAGTTCCTCCCCGAGCGTCCAGAAACTCAGAAGCCCTATGCCAAACTCTCCCTGGACCCCGCCGCGGTCCTCCTGCCTGAGCTGGCGCTTGAGCGAGTCGCAAATATGGGTGGCCACATACTGGAAGTCGGGCGCTCCGGACGCGTCGCGCGGTATTCCAGCCCCGTCGTCGGCGACGCGCAGGAACGGCTCTCCCTTATCCTTCCCGCGGGTGATGGTCACCTTCGCTGCGCGGGCATCGATGCTGTTCTCGACGAGTTCCGCCACAGCCTTGAGCGGGCTCTGCTGCGACTGGGCAATGATGCTGATTGCATTCCAATCGTCGCCAATCCGCAGTCTTCCGCCGTGTTTGGAATTCTCTTTTTTGGAAGGCATATCGGATGGAGGATAGTCTCAATCCCGGCAGGAAGGCAATCTCTCATTGCCGGGGCGGAACGTGGTCCATTCCTTGCTTTTTCCTGCGCTAT
Organism: Acidobacteriota bacterium; assembly: GCA_035631775.1. Lineage (GTDB taxonomy): Bacteria > Acidobacteriota > UBA6911 > UBA6911 > UBA6911 > DASQID01. Next base: position 1,500 of record DASQID010000077.1, on the reverse strand, counting down.
CGGAGAGCAAATGCGGACTCTATCGCACCTGTGCCCCTGTCGGGAGGATCGCGATCACTTTCCCGAGGAACAAATCCGCAGGCACCGGGCCGAACTCGCGTGAGTCGAAGCTGTTGTCGCGGTTATCGCCGAGCAGGAAGTATTGGCTCTCCGCCAGTCGGGTCAACGGATGATTCCGGTGCTCGTTTTTCCCGGGAGTAAACGTGATCCAATGGCCATCTTCGTCTTCCACGGTTGACCCTATCGGATGTGCTTTGGGAACCCACGCAAAGTCTGCCGGATTCAATTGCTTCACCGGAAGAGCGCGCCCGTTGATACAGACACGGTTCTCACGCAGCTCGATCGTCTCTCCAGGGAGGCCGACGATCCGCTTGAAAAAGCCGAGTTTCAGTCGAGGGTTGTTCGGGAGCCGGAGAAAGACGAAATCCCCCCGTTTCGGCGCACCGGTCCTAAAAAGCTTCGTGCTGGAATAAGGTGCCCTTACGACATAGGCGGCGTTATTCACGATGATCTTGTCTCCGAGCAAGACCGTCGGAATTTCGGAAGCGCCGATGATGTTGTAGGCGCGCACATAGGCTGGGACCAGGCTGAGTGCGCCCAGTAGAAGCAGGAAGGCGAGGATGTGCTTCTTCGGCCATGCAAACATGCCGTCATTATAAAGCCCGCCGGAATCCATGCAATCCGTCGAATCCGTGGCGGGCCTTGGCGGTGGCTTTTGGAAAGACCTCCGGGATAAAATGCCCGCAAATGGACTCGCGGACTATTCAGTACTACGACGACAATGCCGACGCCCTCTTTGCCCGTTATCAGGCCGGCGGCATTGGCGTGGCGAGGTATTTCAAGCTTGCCTTTCCTCCTGGGAGCGTGGTCCTGGACATCGGCGCCGGCGCCGGCCGCGACATGGACATACTGATCCGCGAGGAATACGAGGTCTACGGCGCGGAACCGAGTGCGCGGCTGCGCGATGTAACGGAGGCGCGCCTTCCGCACCTTGCCGGCCGGATCGTTACCGGCTCCCTCCCAGGTTTATCCAAGAAGATCGACAGGAAGTTCGACGGCATCCTCTGTGCCGGGGTTTTCATGCACATCCCGGAGGAGGAGCTGTTCGATGCTGCGGTTGATATCCGAAACCTTTTGAAACCTGATGGCCGCCTTTTGCTTTCGGTCACGGGCGACCGGAAGGGGCTCGATGCCTCGCGCCGCGACGCGTATGGAAGGCTCCACACGCGGCTGGTGCCCGAGTCTCTCGAACTGCTCTTCGAGCGTCTCGGCTTCCAGCGCATCGGCAAATGGGAGGACGAGGACAGCCTGGGGCGTCCGGAGATCACCTGGATTACGCTGCTCTTCGTCTTGGGTGGATCTTAGGGCTGGCGCAAGAATAACTTCACATTTTGCTGCTGGCCCCCAGGCCCGCTGGCGAGGCGCGAGCGACGAGCTATACCCGGGGTGGTATGTGAGGAGCGAGCAACAAAGCCAGCGGGCCTGCGGGCCGCAGCCTGA
>DASQID010000076.1:0-15924 GCA_035631775.1 Acidobacteriota bacterium | reverse complement strand
CGATCCCCTCCCGACTGAGGGGGAGAAAACCCTGTCTCGCAACTACGGGCGGGGCCCGGGTTCGGTTACAGTGAATCTGCGCCTGACGAAAACCATTGCGTTCGGCCCGCATGGTGAAGGTCCTGCCATGGCCCCGCGCGGTCCCGGCGGCCCGGAATACGGCCGTGGCGGCGGGATATTCAACACCGGCGGAGGCCAGGGACCTACATCAACCGGGACGGCCGTAAGGCGCTACAGCCTGTCGATCTCGATGTCGGTCCGCAATCTGTTGAATCACACCAATCCCGGACCGATCATCGGCAATATAACGTCTCCCCTGTTTGGCGAGGCGAACCAGCCTGCCGGTGGCTTGGGCGGTGGGGGTTTCTCAGAGGCCGCCAACAATCGCCGGCTGGAACTGCAGATGCGGCTAACGTTCTAGGCTCCGTCGCGGAGCGCGATGCCTGTGTTCCCCGTCCGCGAGAATAATGAAATTTCCGATCAATCTCAGATAGGTTGGCTATAGTAGGACGGTCTATTCACCGCCACGGTGTGAGGAATCGAAATGATTCTTCAGACCCGCAATTGGACGTCACATGCAATCTCTACGAGCGCTGAATGGGATACTGCACCTCGTTGTACTCAGCTGCCCGCTTGCCGTTTGTTATTCGCAGGAACGAATCAAGATCTTCCCATCGCAAGAGCAGATCACGCTCGACGGATTGCTGGACGAACCATCATGGAAGCAGGCTCAGGTAATATCCGAGTTTCGCCAGCGCGATCCTCGGGAAGGCGAACCGGCGACCGAAACAACCAAGATCAGTATTGTCATATATCAAAAAACCCTTTTTATCGGTGTCGTCTGCACAGATTCAAATCCCGCCCTCATTGTCGCCAAGGAAATGAAGCGCGATGGTGCGGTAGAAGACGACGACAGTATCACGGTCGTCCTGGACACCTATCTGGATCACCGCAACGCCTTCTATTTTGCTTTCAATCCAAATGGAGCCAGGAAGGATGCACTCATCGTTGACGAGAACCAGAACTTCAACGTCGACTGGAATGGTGTCTGGGATGTAAAAGCAGTCGTTACGGACGATGGCTGGCAGGCAGAGGTGATGATTCCTCTCGACACTCTCCGCTTCAAGAGCGATCAGCAACTCTGGGGGATCAATTTCCGCAGGATGATCCGCCGCAAGAACGAGGAAGCCCTCTGGCAGGCTTACCGGCGGAATGCAGGCATTTTCAGAATTTCCGAAGCCGGTCTGCTGGAGGGCATTCCAAGGATTGAGCAGGCCCATCGGTACGAAATACGGCCTTTCTTCTCTTTCAGCCTCACGGAAACTCCGCCTCCTGGCGAGCAACCGGGCTTGTCGCCCCTGGTTCGCGAGCATCAGGAGAAAGTTGGCTTCGACGGCAAAATCAAGCTGGCCAAGAACCTGGCTGCAGATGTGACAGTCAACACCGATTTTGCGCAGACCGAGGTGGACCAGGCAGTGTTAAACCTGACACGCTTCCCGGTCATATTCCCGGAAAAGAGGGATTTCTTCCTCGAGAACGCCGGTTTTTTCGATTTCCTTTCGTCTGGCGACACCCGCCTCTTTTTCAGCCGAAGCATCGGATTATCGGAAAAGGGAGACCCTATACCTATTGATGTTGGGGGCCGCATCACGGGAAAGGTCGGTGGATTTGATGTCGGATTCATGAATGTCCAAACCCGTTCCGAAGGATCGACGCCTGCTGGTAACTATACGGCTATCCGGCCCAAATACGGCATTCTTAAAAAGTCCTATATCGGAGCGATTTTCACCAATGTCTATAATCCCGTCGATGGGAATCGCAATCAGGCGTATGGATTTGACGGCGTGTTCTCCTTCTCCAACTTCTTTGGACAAAACATCTCGTTTGCTTCGTCGTTCGCCCAAACCTCAAGCCTCGGACTTAAAGGCGATCGCAGTGCCGGTTACTTCGGAGTCTCGCTCCCGAATGATTGGGTGGACGCATGGTTCAACTACAGTTTCATCCAGAAAGACTTCAATCCCGAACTCGGATTCCTGCGCCGGGGATCGGTAGAGCAGTATTCCGCGCGCTGGCGATTCCAGCCTCGCCCTCCGGCTCCCTGGGATAAATGGATCCGAAAGGTATACATCAAGCCCCTGGATATTAATGTTTACAATTCGCTCCCCAGTGGCGAACTTGAATCATTGTCACAGGAGTTCCGCCCGATCGGATTTGATTTCCAGAGCGGAGATACCTTCGAGTTCAATATCATCCGCTACTTCGATCGACTTGACGAGGACTTCAATATCTTTGGGAATGTGGTCATCCCCAGGGGCCGATACTGGTGGAACAGCTATCAGATCCAATTCCACACATCCTCCAAACGGCGCTGGCAGGTGAGTGGCGCGAACAGCTGGGGACGCTACTATGACGGCAATGTGAAACAGATCGAATTGGAGGGCGGCCTCAAACTCACGAGCCATTTCAGCGTCAGTGGGAGTTATGCCACCAACCGCGCGGATTATCATGGAGCCCACTTTACTACCCACGAGATATCATCCCGCCTCGTTTATGCGTTCAGCAATCGCGCAAATCTTCAGGTTTTCAGCCAATGGAACAACGAGAGCAAGGTCGCCAATATTTACATCAGGCTGCACATCATTCCCAAAATCGGGAGCGACATCTACGGCGTGTTCAACCAGCTACTGGATACCGAGGGGAAGCGGTGGTCGAACATTGGTCGAGCCGTGCGAGGGAAAATGATCTACCCGTTTTATCGTTAGCCGTCGGCGTGACTTGCTTTGATTACTTCCAAATCGAATCAAAATAGGATGCATCGCCTCATATGCCGGTTTATTCTCGGCCCATTGCTCGTGTTGTGGTTCAACACGGGTACCACGATTGCCCAGCAGAACGGATCCCGCGCAACCGCACCAACTCTGAAGGCTACGCATGCGACAGGTTCGATCAAGCTCGACGGCAGGCTGGATGACGATGCCTGGCGTGATGCGGAAACGGTAGCCGAGCTGGTACAGCAATCACCCAAACCCGGAGAGTCATCGGCTTATAAGACTACAGTCAGAGTGCTAGTGACCGCCGACAGCATCTACTTAGGATTCGAGTGCATAGATCCCGAGCCGTCCAGGATTGCCACTCATACTATGGCGCGTGATGGCGACCTGGGCGGCGATGACACCGTGGCCATCGTACTGGATGCCTATGGGGACCGGCGCACCGGATACTATTTTCGAATTAACGCCGCCGGCGCACGTGTGGACGGGCTCGTGGCCGGGCTTGGCGACCCTTCGCTTGATTGGGACGGCATCTGGGACGCATCCACGGCGCGATCAGATAAGGGATGGTCAGCGGAAATAGTCGTCCCGGCGCGTACGCTCAGCTTCAAGCGTGGACTTTCCAAATGGGGGGTTAACTTCGAGCGAACCGTCGCCCGGGATCGGACCGTTCTGCGGTGGGCGTCTCCCACCTTGGATTCCATCTTCCATGATCTTAGCCGTGCCGGGAGCCTTGGGGGAGTTGAAAGTCTCAAACAAGGGCTTGGAATCGAGGTCAGCCCCTATATGATCGGGCGGACATTGGACGATTTCCAACAGGACGGCAGGCACTGGCTCGGCGCCGTCGGGGTAGATGCCACCTATCGAGTCACCCCCGATATGGCCGCCGTAGTAACTGCCAACACTGATTTTGCCGAAACGGAAGTAGATTCGCGCCAGCTTAATGTAACGCGATTTCCTCTTTTCTTCCCGGAGCGCCGCTCCTTCTTCCTGGAGGGGGCTAACCAGTACGTCTTCGGCCTCGGGTTGGAAGAGCAGTTTATCCCGTTTTTCAGCCGGCAGGTCGGCCTGTATGAAGGACAGCCGGTCCCAATAGATGCCGGTTTCAAGCTCAATGGACGGGCGGGTTCCTGGAACCTGGGACTGCTCGATGTCCAGACTAGAGACACGGTTCTCGCCGGCACCGATCAAACGATCCCAGGAACGAATCTTTTTGCCGGTCGCGTTTCGTACGATGTGAATTCCAGGCTTCGGCTCGGAACCCTCTTCACCAATGGGAATCCAGACGGCATCCACCGGAATAGACTCGCCGGGTTTGATGTTGTGTGGCGGACATCGGATTTCCTGGGCAACAAAAACCTCCAAGCGGGAGCATGGACGGCCTTCGGTTCCGGGGACATCCCCGCCGGTGACAACAAGGCCTGGGGCTTCAAAATCGATTACCCCAATGATTTGTTTGACTGCTCGGCGGCACTCAACCAATTCGGAGAAGCCATGGATCCCGCTCTCGGTTTCCTTCCGCGGCCGGGAACCCGTCGCATAGACCTTGTCTGCGTCTATCAGCCACGCCCAAGCAAAGACGGCTCCCTGCGGTGGATTCGTCAGGAGTTCGCGGAACATGAGTTTTACCTAGTGACAAACCACTTGGGCTTCACGGAATCGTGGCAATTCTTCTGGGCGCCGATCAATCTCCGCCTGGAATCAGGGGATCGTCTGGAATTCAACTGGGTTCCCTCGTACGAATATCTTCCCGAGCCCTTCGAGATCTCCCATGACATCACGCTGCCCGTTGGCGGCTATCGCTTCAATCGATTCCGGCTGGAATTCCAATCGAGCCGTCACCGCCCCTGGGAGTTTGGAACCACCAGCTGGTTCGGGTCCTTCTACAATGGCCGGCTTTTGCAGCAGGAGAACTACGTCCGCTTCACTTCGCCAGGCGGGAAATGGCAGTCCGGGATTACGGTCGACCAGAACTTCGGTTGTGCCTGCCAATAATCCCGTCCAATCTGACAGCATTGAACTTACGATATCGACCCTGATAGCTTCCCGATTCATGTGTAGCATCCTGATTTCACTAATGTCAGCCATCCTCGCCAGCTTTCGAACACGCCTTGCGCTCCAAACCGAAATCCTCGCCCTGCGACATCAAATCATCGTCTTGAGACGTTCCGTCTCCTACCGGCCTAGACTTCGAGCCTGGGACAGATCCCTCTGGATCTGGCTCTTGCGCCTGTGGCCCGAGTGGCGCTCGGCTCTCATCATCGTCAAACCAGAGACAGTCATCGCGTGGCACCGCAAGGGCTTTCGCCTGTTTTGGACCTGGAAAAGCTGGCGTGGTCGATTGGGGAGGCCAGGGATTTCAAGAGATATTCGTGAACTCATCCGCACCATGAGCAAGGCTAACGTGCTCTGGGGAGCACCTCGAATCCATGGTGAGTTGCTCAAACTCGGTATCGACGTCTCCCAGGCAACCGTCGCAAAGTACATGGTGCGACATCCCAGGCCGCCCTCTCAGGCCTGGCGAGCATTCCTGAAAAACCACACCAAGCAGCTTGCATCGATAGATTTCTTCACTGTCCCTACCCTCACCTTTCGTATCCTCTACGTCTTCGTCGTTCTCTCTCACGAACGTCGCCGAGTCGTTCATTTCAATGTCACGTCTCATCCAACCGCAGCATGGACCTCGCAACAGCTTCTTCAGGCCTTCCCTTATGACACGGTGCCGCGATATGTGCTCCGGGATCGGGATCGGATCTATGGCGAGGATGTTCGACGGCATTTGGAGGACATGGGGATCAAGCAAGTGCTTACCGCGCCTCGATCTCCCTGGCAGACACCCTATGTCGAGCGCCTGATTGGATCCATTAGACGAGAGTGCCTCGACCACATCATCGCGATCAACGAGGAATCACTTCGGGGAGCGCTCCGATCGTATTTTTCTTACTATCACGACAGCCGCTGCCATCTTGCATTGGACAAGGATTCACCGGATACGAGAGAAGTGCAGCCACCTGAAATGGGCGTGGTGGTCGAGATCTCCAAAGTGGGTGGGCTTCATCATCGCTACGAGCGACGCGCAGCCTGATCCCGCTATCACATGCCAGGCAATCCCACACGGAGGGTTGACACGGAGAGTCTTACCTCCGCTCCGAATAGACTATCTATTTTGGATCCTCTCGCGCGCAACTCCGCTTATCTTGACATCCCACATGACGCCACGAGCCGGCCTGGACGCACTGAGATCTGCGTGGATAGATTATTTAGGAGGGACAGGCAGAGAATGCTGCATCGAATGTTGCTTTGCAGCTAAGTGGATCAGTCTCAAAGAAGCTCGTTTGATGGTTCTGCAATGTAAGTTCCAAACTGCTAACACGAAGTTACCGACTGTTTGATAACGATTTTTTCCGACAATAATCCAACTCGGCTCGATCAGGGTCGGCCGCACGACAGAGTGGTTTCCACTTGCTCCTACCGAGAAACGTCGCCTATCATTCTCTTTGGAATTCCAATGGTTCAACAGACTTGGCTTAAGAACGCACCGATCACTGAGGCGGTCCTAGATATTCGTGTGCGGCTTTCGCCTCAGACTGATTTGCCGAAACTGGCCAGCTTGCAGGATGAAATCAAGGATCGGTATCCTTCGAAACAACAACGAGTAGCATGGCTGGGATCCCTGCAGTTCAAGCCGGGGGCTCGGCCAGAGATTGAGACATCAGAAGGTCCCCAAGGATTCATCTTCTTCTCGGGCGATGGGAGACAAGCCGTCCAGTCTCGCATCGACGGATTCGCGTTCAGCAGGTTCAAACCATATAAAACGTGGGAAGCGCTACGAACTGAAGCCAAGGAGCTATGGCATCGATACGTCGAGATTGTTGTCCCAGAGACGATTACGAGGGTTGCTTTACGCTATATCAATAGGCTAGAGATCCCCTTGCCGATAAGAGACTTTGGTGACTATATTCTTACAGTGCCTGAAATTGCCCCCAGCCTTCCACAAGCTCTGGCGGGCTTTTTCATGCGGCTGGTGTTGCCTCAACCTGGCCTTGGAGCAGTTGCAGTCATAACGGAGACGATGGAGCCGCCCCCCGCAAACGGTGACATGCTACCGTTGATTCTCGACATTGACGTGTTCTCCGAAGCCTCTTATGCCGTAGAGGGAATTGAGGTGTGGTCGGTCTTTGAAGAGCTGCGACTGCTTAAGAACAAGATATTCTTCGAGAGCATCACAGAAAGAGCCAAGGAACTATTCCTATGAGAATCCTGGTTCTCCCCTCGGCGAGTTTCGGAGCCCTACCGATTGCAGTCGGTTTGGGAGAAGAAGCGGAAATAATCCGGCATCGCTTCTTGGAGGCAATGTGTCACTACTGGGAACTACCAGTCAGCCGCCGGACACTAAATTCGGCCCATCGATTTCACGAGTTGGTGGAAGACTGGAAAGCGAATTGTGGCCCAACCTCCTCCGTAACGCAACTCGCGATGCATCCTGCCTACCAGCAGATAATTGGGATGGGCCCAGAAGCTGTGCCGCTCATTCTCAAGGAATTGGAAAGAAGTCCTGATCATTGGTTTTGGGCTCTCAGTGCAATCACCGGCGCTGATCCAGTTGAGCCAGAAGATAAGGGCAGATTAAACAAAATGGCCTATGCTTGGATCCGATGGGGTGTCGAACAAGGATACACTTGGTGAGCTTAGAGGACGTATTTCCAAACCTCAGAACCAGCGGCTACACTATCACAAGCCCTCGGGATCCAACCTACAATTGCATCGCGTGGGCTGCAAATGAAATGGATCGATGGTGGTGGCCAAATCCTTCCTACTATTGGCCCAACGGTGTCCCACGCTCAGAAACTCTGGAGGCATTTACGCAGGCATACGCGACCCTCGGATTTACTCCTTGCGAAGATGCTACTCTTGAGTTTGAATACGAAAAAATCGTGATTTATGTCAACTCAGCAGGCATTCCTACCCATGCGGCCCGACAACTGCCAAATGGCAGATGGACCAGCAAGTTGGGTAAATTCGAGGATATCGAGCATACTGACACAAGCGGGCTCGATAGTCCTGTTTACGGCTCAGTAGCTATTGTATTGAGGCGACATCTGTGATTGGGATGGCCTTCTGAGCGCACTTCGCTTTTGCCTCACAGAATCCTCAACGAACTGAAACCCACACCTAACAACTGACTTGCTAGGGAGGCGTCTGGGAGGCGACGGGCAAAGTCACGGGCAAAGTCATGCCTTTTTTGAGGGTGTTCTAGAAATTGAATTCTTGTAAGTGATTGATTCTAATGGTGCCGAAGGGGGGGGTCGAACCCCCATGACCTTGCGGTCGCGGGATTTTGAGTCCCGTGCGTCTGCCAGTTCCGCCACTTCGGCATCCACTTAATGCAGGCGAAAGATGGTATCCTAAAACCACCCTAATGACAACACGCAGACCACGCCTGAGCTGTTAAGAAATCCGTGACAACCCACTAACGTCCCGTCGGCCTCCTGACAATCAAAGGCAGGCCCTCCGGCGACTTGGACAGTCCCCGACCTTTTCACGCGTGATCCTGTATTCCCGCTGTATATCGGCTGATGCGGTGTCGTATGATTTGCGCATTTGCCATGATTATGGACTCACACCCACGCGGAAGCTGCCGGAAGGTTAGTTGCAGATGATGAGAAATTCTTATTTGCTGGAATCATTCGAAAGAGACCTCGTACGCAATCGGCCTGCCGACTACCGCCAAAACGTACTTGTCTTCGAAGCCCTGTATGAGAAGGCGTGAACACTCGGCATGTTCCCGCTCAAAAATCCCCTGGACGGAATTGAGGTTGACCTTCACCTTGCCCGAGTTCTGAATGCTCGAACAACTTCTCGCGAGGATCGCTAGGTCGCTCGACAGCGCGGTCTGGCCTACATGATTATCGGCGGACTGGCTGTCCTTCTCTATGGAGAGCCGCGCGATATAACACTGGCGCCGGTCTCGAGCGTCTGCCCGAGGTCATTGCGGCAGCAACAACCGCGGAATTTGTGCCGCTCGTCGATCCGGATTCATTCACACGTCAGACAATGGTCTTGCCCTGCGCGGATCCCGCCTCCGGCATCCGCGTGGACCTGATTCTATCGTTCTCCACATTTGAGCAGATTGCGATTTCCAGAGCTTGCCAGGTGAGAATCGGATCAACGGACGTGAAATTCGCCTCCCTAGAAGACCTGATTGTTCACAAGATCGTCGCAGGACGAGCTAGAGACCTCGAGGATGTCGCGAGTATTCTCCTCAAGAATCCCCGTGCGGACCTAGTCTTTGTCCGTGAATGGCTGGACGACCTCGGAGCCGCCGTTGGCGAGTTGTACTCAGACAGGCTCGATAAAACCCCCGAAAGGTTCCACTGATCTGCTCGACGGCTCGCGGCGGGAGGCGCGTTATCCGGATTTTCTGCCGGAATCCGTTATTCAGGAGATACGGACATGAGAACAACACCGCACCTAACCTGTCACCGTTGCTTAAAAATGGACTTTGGGAGCATCATGTGGACTCCCTTGGTCCCGTCCACCAACTGCGTGATGCTCAGGTCCCCCGCAACACTCGTCAGCATGTAAGCATCGTCGCGCGAGATCCCCTTCTCGCCTGCCAGAAAATCGATCATCTCGCGCACCGCAATCTTCGTCGCTTCGTTCAGGTCTTCGCTCAGGCCCATCGTGAGGTAGTGCGTCGGCGTCTCCGCCCTGGGCCAGCGCAGCTTGCGATTCTTGTGAACCACGAACTGAAGCGTCCCGTTCAATGATGTCTCGAGCGCGGTGATTGTCACTTCGCCGTTGCCCTGGCCGGCGTGGCCGTCCCCGACCTCGAAAAGCGCTCCCGGGACATGGATGGGAATGTAAAGCGTCGTGCCCGCGACGAGCTCCTTGTTGTCCAAATTGCCGGCATGGATTCCCGGAGGTGCACTGCTGACCCGGCCTGCCGACTCCGGAGGTGCCACCCCCATGCTGCCGAAGAAGGGACGCAGCGGGACCTCGATCCCATCGGAAAACCTGGCAACCATGCGCTTCTCATCCAGGGGGATGATCTTTATCCGCGCATAGGGGAAGTCTTCCGGCAAAAAGCCGGCCCCAGGCCTGAAGGCATTGTAGGCATAGGGAATCGCAAGCCGGGCGTCCCTCACGCGGACTTCAAGGACGTTCCCGGGCTCGGCTTCCTCGACATAAATTGGACCCGTGAGTATATGGCCGCCCGGTCCTTTGTTCACCACTTCGCGGTATATGTCGCGCAGCGAGGCCTGAACCTGATCTGCAGGAACCCCCGCCTCTTCCAGCCGAATGGGACTGTTGGTGATGAGTGTCTCCACCTCCACCGTATCGCCGGAGTGGATGCGAAGCGCGGGCTTTGTTCCAGCCGCGTAATAGCCCCAGACCACAGTCTGGGGTGTGGCTCTCAAGTGATATGTTGTCGGAGGCTCAGCAGCCAGACCCAGTGCACAACAAGAGAGCACAATAAAGATGCGTGCCATCGATTATCCCTCCGGAATCTGCCTCGTTTATTGCCTGCGTCGCACGAATTATCCCGTGCAATATAGCCGCAACCAAAGGAGTTTGACGTTCCTTCGCGTCTTCGCACCTTGGCGGTGGCTCTCTAAAAAGCCACCGCCAAGGCGCAAAGCCGCCAAGACGGGCGTTGTATCGTTGTCGAATCGGCAAGGATTTAGAGGTCTGTTGTACGAATGAAAGCGCCCCTTCTCTCCGGGACCAAAAGGTATATATTAAATACAAAATTTGAATCTCCCACGGGTGGAGGTCACCATTCAACACAGGAGAGGAGTCGCATGAAACTACAGACCATATTCTTACTCACCATTATGCTTGCAGCCATGACGGCGCCTGCGCAGGATTGGGCAAAGGCAGAGCTCGAAAAATCGCCGCGTCACCAGGAATGGGTCAAGGTCAAGCAGGGCAGCAGGGAAGTGCAGAGCTTCATCGTCTATCCGGAGGTGAAGGACAAGGCGCCAGCCGTGGTTGTCATCCATGAGATCTTCGGGCTCAGCGACTGGGCTCGTACTGTGGCAGATCAACTGGCGGCTGCAGGCTACATCGCCATCGCGCCGGATCTCCTTTCAGGCATGGCGCCAGGCGGTGGAGGCACGAGTGACTTCTCAGGACAGGATGCCGTGACAAAGGCGGTCTCCACACTTCCGCCGGATCAGGTCACCGCAGATCTCGATGCGGTTGCGGAGTACGTTGCGAAGCTGCCCGCGTGTAATGGAAAAGTCGTCGTCGCGGGCTTTTGCTGGGGCGGAAGTCAGACGTTCCGCTATGCAACCCATAACGACCGGATCAAGGCTGCCTTCGTTTTTTACGGCACAGGGCCGGATAATCCCTCAGACATCGCCCGCATCAACTGCCCGGTGTACGGGTTTTACGGAGGGAACGACGCGCGCGTAAACGCGACAATCCCCAAATCGAGCGACTTGATGAAGGGCGCCGGAAAATCATATGACCCCGTGACCTACGAAGGAGCCGGCCACGGATTCATGCGCGCGGGAATGGCTCCGGATCCCACCGAGGCCAACAAGAAGGCCCGCGAGGAGGGATGGAGGCGCTGGCTGGAACTGATGAAGAAGATCTAGCGTTTGCGAATTGCAGATTTCGGATTGAGAACAGGGGAAAAGGAGACCTGATGAAGAGATTATTGCCCTCATTGCACTCGCGTCGGTATCTGTGCCCGTTATGGCACAGAGGCCCGCGCAACAACCGGGCCAGGAACGACGCACGCGTCACGAGCAGGCGCAGCAGCAGGCGCGGACCCCTGAGCAGGAGCGCCAGGCCGCTCCGCCGGACGAACGCGCCGGCCAGGCCGGGGCAGCCACACCCATTCATTGGGACATGACCGAGGCCGCGCCTGGGGAGCAGCGGCTTCGGCTCGGGGTACGCCGACACAGCCACCCCGCTGCGTGCCGCGATGATCAAGAATCCCTACCTCAAGGGGCTGGTGATGGAAGGCTGGTACGACCTGGCAACGCCTTACCTGGCAGCCGACTACACAATGGACCACATGGACTTGACGCCGAATCTGCGCAAGAACATCTCCTACGCGACCTACAACTCCGGGCACATGGTCTACCTGGATTCTAAGTCGCACACCAAAATGAAAGCTGATTACGACAGTTTCGTGGAGGTAACCTCACCGAAATAGCGGAGGTGAAGCAGAGAGTCTGACTTTCGGCGGCCGGCCATATCCCTTCGATATGGCGGCTTCATCGCGGTGGCCTTGCTGCCTCCCTGAATAGCCGGGCAATGTCAGGATCGCGGGATTCTTCGGCGTGCCGCAGAATCGGCTTGCCGGCGCGATCTCGGCACCTGGCGAGTGCGGGCATCCGAGTAAGGAAGCGGCGCACCCAGCCGACGTCGCCCTGCCGAATGGCCAGAATCACGTCCTCGATCTCCATCGCAAGAAAGCCGCCAAGTTCACGCAGGTACTCGATTGCCCAGCCGGCAGGAGTTGCACCGAACCGTTCGTCGTGCGCATTCACATCCGCCCCCCTGCTCCACCAGGAAACGTGCCAGTTCCCGCTTCCCGCTGAACGTGGCATGGTGAAGCGGCGTAGCTCCCTCTTTATCCCGGCCATCAACCAGCGATGGATTCACCGCGAGCAGCTCTCGAACCCTCGGTAAGTCCCCTGATTCGACGGCTTTGAAGAACTCAGACAAGTTGCTCATGCAATGCTCTCTTGGTCTATCAGTTTGAAAGTATACATGAGCTGAGGGCTGGAGGATTCGGCCTCAAGTGGATGCTCACAAATCCTAAGTCACCGCTCTCAAAGAGGCCGGTGTGCAAGCTGGACCTTGAGAATTGCACCATATTGTGGGAAACTGATGTTTACAGACCCACAGGGACGGCCTTTGATGGAATGCCCCCCTCAATAGCCGGATCCGGAGTCCTTACCCCCGGCGGCGGACAAGAAACGCGGTTACTTTGACTAAAACGTCCCTAATCCGCTATAATGACGTGTTTTTGGAGGCAATATGGACTTTCGTGTCGGCGACAAAGTAGTTTATCCGAACCACGGCGTCGGCATTATTGAAGAGGTCACACGCCGCGCCGTCAACGGTGGCGTACCCGAAGAATTTTATATGCTCCGGATCCATTCCAACGCTTCTCTCGTCATGGTTCCCACTACGAACGTCAAGAGTGTCGGGCTGCGCAAGATCATCAAGAAGACCGATGTCGGGGGTCTGTTCAAATTGCTGACAGAGGACTTTTTCGAGCCGGAAGCGGACTGGAAGGGCCGCTACAAGGACCACTCGGAAAAGATGCGGACAGGATCCATCTTCCAGGTGGCGGAGGTCCTAAAGAATCTCGTCTACCTCAGCTACAGGAAGAGCCTATCCTTTCGCGAGAAGCGAATGCTGGACCGCGCAAAGCAGTTGATCATCAGTGAAGTGGCTACGGTACGCGGCATGAACGAGAAGTCCGTCGAGGACCAGATCGACCGGGCGCTGTCTGAAGCATACGAACGTTCGGTCAAAGCTTCCGCCTAGACCTTGTCATCCTTCGCATTCTATCTCGTCCTTCTGGCTCTATTCCTATCCATGTCGGTGTTTTTCTCGGCGGCTGAGACGGCCTACATGGCTGTCAACCGCCTGCGCCTGAAGTATAAGGCGGAGTCCGGTGACAAGAGGGCCGAGGCTGTCCGGAAGATTCTCGCCAATCCCGACCGTCTCCTCGGGGTAATCCTCCTGGGCAGCACTGTGGCCAATATCGCTGCCGCCAGCTTGGCAACCTGGCTTGTGACCAAATATGCGCCGGCGGACAACCAGAAAATCATCGGACTTCTTGTCTCCATCGCCCTCGCCGTCGTGATTCTGGTATTTGCCGAATTGACGCCGAAGATCATATCTGCGGCGCATGCCGAGCAGGTATCCGGCAAGCTGCTTCTGCCGGTGCGCTTCTCCATCCAGGTACTCTCGCCACTGGCCGGTCTGGCAGCCTGGATTGCAAACCGGGCGGTCCGGAGTCTCGGCATGTCGTCTGCTGCCAGCCCCTTCGCGCACGCACTCAGCGAGGATGAGATCCGGTCCATCATCGCCGGTTCCGGCGCGGCGGGTCTGGCCGACGAAAAAAAGGAAATGCTTCACAACGTGTTCGAAATCGGCGCCACGCAGGTTCGCGAGATCATGATCCCACGCGTCGAAGTCACGGCTCTCGAAATCGATGCTTCCGTGACGGAAATTCTCGCCACAGTGGCACGCACCAGCTACTCGCGCATTCCGGTTTTTCGCGAGAATTTTGACAATCTTCTGGGCACCCTTTATGTCAAAGACTTACTGCAATACATGGAGCGCCCCGGCGAAATTGTCCTGCAGTACCTCATGCGGCCGGTGCATTTCGTGCCGGATACCGCCCGTCTCGACACCGTGCTGAAGCAATTCCAGTCGATGCACCTGCATATGGCGGGGGTTGTTGACGAATTCGGCGGGGTTGAGGGAATCGTTACGCTCGAGGATCTCCTGGAGGAGATCGTCGGTGAGATTCGTGACGAACACGACACCACAGAGGTCGAGGCGGTCCGAAAGCTGGGGCCGAACCTTTATTCCCTTGCGGGCAGCCTGCCGGTGCGCGATTTCAACCGCTGGTTCGACATAAAGATACCTGAATCGAAGGATTATACGACGGTAGTGGGATTTCTCGAGACCAGGACCGGGCGGCTCTTGAAGGAAGGCGAAATCGTGCGCTACCAGGATCTTACCTTTTCGATCGAAAAGGTCGATGGCTTTCGCATCGTCTCTCTTCGCGTGCGCACCCCGCTTTTAAAAAAGCAGGCAGCGGGCAGCGGGCAGCAGGCAGATTCCGCTGTCAGCCCTACTGCCGGGCGGATTTAGAGGCTCCGCGTGCTGCATGACTGTGGCGCCACTTCAAGAAGCAGGCAACAATCTTGTCTGCCTGCTGCCATCTGCGATCTGCCTGCTGCCATCCGCGATCTGCCTGCTGCTTTACCGGGCGGATTTGAAGGCTTCGCGCGCTGCTTGAACCGTAACCTGTATATCTCTCAGGGTGTGCGCCAGCGAAACAAATGCGGCCTCGAATTGAGAAGGTGGAAAGTATATGCCCCTGTCCAGGAGCGTGTTGAAAAACTTCCCATAGCGTACGGTGTCGCTCCGTTTTGCCGAGGCGTAGCTTGTGACCGGCGTTGACGCAAAAAAAACGGTAAACATCGAGCCCACCCGATTGATCTGAACGGGGACCCCGGCATCCTGCGCAGCCTTCGCAAGACCGCTGGCCAATTCTGATGCAAGGTGCTCGAGCTTCCGGTAGGTCCCGGGTTTTTTCAGAACGCCCAGCGTTGCGATTCCCGAGGCTACCGCCAGAGGATTACCAGAGAGTGTTCCCGCCTGGTAAACAGGCCCCTCCGGCGCGATCCACTTCATAATCTCCCTGTTGCCGCCGTAGGCGCCGACCGGCAGGCCTCCGCCGATGATCTTTCCCAGGCAGGTGAGGTCCGGCTTGATATTGAACAGTTCCTGGGCGCCTCCAAAAGCGAGGCGGAAGCCCGTCATGACTTCATCGAAGATCAACAGTGCTCCATGTTCCCGCGTGAGTTTACGCAGCCGCTGCAGGAATCCCTTGGCCGGAGGGACAGTGCCCATGTTTCCCACGACCGGTTCAACCATGACCGCGGCGATCTCGGCCCGATTGGCTTCGAGGGTGCGCTGAACCGTCTCAATGTCGTTGAAGGGAATCGAGAGAGTTAGCGCGGATTCCTGCTCCGGCACTCCCGGGCTGTCCGGCAGGCCGAGTGTCGCAACCCCTGATCCCGCCTTGACCAGAAAGGTATCCGCGTGCCCATGGTAACAGCCGTCGAACTTGATGATCTTGTTTCGTCCGGTAAATGCACGCGCGAGGCGCACTGCGCTCATCGTGGCCTCGGTTCCCGAATTGACCAACCGGACCTTCTCCACGGATGAAACGGCGCGACAGATCAGTTCCGCGAGGATGACTTCGTTCTCCGTGGAGGCTCCGAAGCTCGTGCCGCACGGTATCTGCCGATTGAGTGCCGTCGTGACGGCGGCAGGAGCATGGCCGAGAATCAGGGGTCCCCAGGAGCCGACGTAATCGATGTAGGTCATCCCGTCCACGTCCTTCATTCGGCTACCGGCACCGGATGCTATGAAACGG